>CAVJZZ010000091.1:0-9598 GCA_963654295.1 Lachnospiraceae bacterium
GCCTAAAGTATAGATGTCATCTTTGTATGATTTGATGGTAAGGTAGCCAGATTGGTAGAGGAATAGCTCGGCACCTCCTTCGACAACGTCGGATAATTCCAAGGTTTCACGGTCGATGTAGCATTCCTCGAAATGCTCCAAGTCAATTTCGATGTCATCTACAAACTTTGGTAGCAAGGTTGTTGCACCAGATGCAGCCCAATAATTGGTTAATTCCCCTGTGTTTAGAGCATTGACAAGACTGTATGGATTGTAGATGTCCACCATGTTTCTAAAACAGAAATGATAGCCATCATAGTATTCCTTCAGATGGTCGTGAGTCTCTTGTGTGTTCCAACCATTCAGTTCTCCCATTCGTTTCACTTCTTCCTTGAAGTTGTCTGCAATTTCTTTTTCGGTGATACCGCAGATGGAAACATACTGAGGGAAGAAACTGATGTTGGTGAGGTTATTCAGAACAGAGAACAATGAAATCTGTGTAAACTTTGTGATACCCGTGATGAAGACGAATCGCTCATATTCATCATCTGCTTTCAGTATGGCGAATACACTTCGATAGACAGCTGTACATGCTTCATGTTCTGGGGTCTTCCATGAATGCTGCAAAGGAGAATCGTATTCATCGATGAGGATTGCCACCTGTAGGCCTGATTGTTCGTAGGCAGCTTTGATAATCATGTCAAAGCGATTCCCTAAAGAGTCTGTTGGTTTTATCTCAATCCCATATTTCTGTTCGTAAGAGGCGAATGCACGGTCAAGATATGCCTTGATGTCCTCTGCCGTAGCGCCTCCACGACTCATGTCAAGTCGGATGACAGGGCGTTGCAGCCATTCCTTTTCCAACTCCATAATTTTCAAACCATCGAAGAGTTCCTTTCGCCCTTCAAGGTACATCTGTAGCGTATCGACAAGTACTGACTTGCCGAATCGACGCGGGCGACTGAGGTAGTTGAACTGGTCACCATTATTGACCAAATTCCACACCAAGTCAGTCTTGTCCACATAGAGAAAACCTCCTTGCCGTATCTTGCTAAAAGCCTGTATGCCTACGGGTAATTTCCTGCTATTTACTGCTGCCATAACTTTCGGTTTTATCAATGATGTTGCAAATTTACATAAAATAAAGGAATCAACCAAATATTTTGGCAAAATAAAAGTGGGAGGCACAAACTTTTAATGGCACGATAAAATACGAACCTGTTTCCACAAGTTTTTTGCATAAGTATGACCTACACCTTATTATATTAAACGGCAAAATACAGAAAAGGCACCCTGCCTTTCCCACAGAAAAAGTCAGCAAACTACATCCGCCAAATAGTTCCTCGCCATGGAACCGTGAGTTTCATTGGATGAAACTCACAGTTTCTCCCGATGAAACTCATGCTAGATGTCCACTTCGCCGCAAGTCCGTCGTTATCGTTTTTCGACTAGATTTCGCGACCTACTCCTTCACCACCTTTGGCGTCCAGTTCTTGAAGAAGCGGAGAACTTTCTCCTCGCTATACCCCTTGCCTTCCTCCAGAAAACTGGAGTCTTGGATGTGGAGCACCTTTCCTGTCTCGTCGATCACCACGAAGACGGGGAAGCCGAAACGCTGGGGACGGCTCAGGCGACTCATCAACTGAGCAGCCTTCTGCTGAGCCTCGTCGCCGCCCGACTTGCGAGGATTGTAGTTCACGTGGATGTAAACGAAGTTGTCGTTCACCACCTTGTTGACAGCAGTGTCGTTCTCCACGAAGTCGGCGAAGCGCAAGCACCAGGGGCACCAGTTGCCGCCCACCTGGCAGACCACGAACTTGCCATCGGCCTTCGCCCTTGCCAAGGCTCCATCTATCTGAGCCATCGGGTCGATGGTCTCGTCATACACTTTCTTCAATGCTCCCTGAGCATTTGCCATCAGCACGGCAAAGAGCATGCTGAAAGCCATCGTAAACAGTCGTTTCATATACTTATCATTTCATTTGTCGTGCAAAATTAGGAATTTTCTTTGAATACAGCAAGAATAATCCAAGGAAATATCGTATCTTCGCAGTGGAATTGCAATTAATCGGAAAGACTTTCTTGCCTTTGTTGGCTGTCAAAAGACAAGAACCGAAGGAGGTCATGAAAGATGGAGCAAAACTGGGCTTACTCGTCCCATTATTCTCCAAACCCATATTTCTCCTGTTCCTGAATTTATCGTAAAGAATAACATTGCGAAACTTAGGAATGACAAAGACACAGTTTCTCACATCCTATACGACTTCCAATTGTCACGCCATCTATAATCAGCCGTGCATTCCGCATTTTCCCTTCATTGCACTGATTTTTGGAGAGTTTCCCCTATTTATTGCATTGACTTTTGGATAAAATTAACCATTTATTGCACTGACTTTTGGATAAAAGTTGTAACTTTGCACTGTAAATCAAACAATTAGCAAAAACATGACATATTACAGAAGAAATATTGACAAAAAGCTCTTGGAATGGAAAGACTCTCCCAGAAGGAAACCTCTACTGATCAGAGGCGCAAGACAAGTTGGCAAATCTACCGCTGTCAGACAATTAGGAAAATCATTCAAGTATTTTGTGGAGGTAAACCTAGAGAGACAACCAACCATACAACAGTTGTTTACCAAAGATATTGACGTAAGAAGGACGTGCGAGGGAATAAGCGCAACTTTTGGCAAACCCATTATCGCAGGAGAGACATTGCTGTTTATAGATGAAATACAAGTAAGCCAAGAAGCCATCATGTCGCTGCGCTATTTCAAGGAAGACTATCCCGATCTACATGTGATAGCAGCAGGTTCTCTGTTAGAGTTCACTTTGGAAGAATTGCCATCCTTCGGAGTTGGCAGAATCCGTACTTTATATATGTACCCATTCTCCTTTGATGAATTTCTATGGGCACAAGGATTGGATTTGACCGTAGATTACAAGCACAAAGCATCAGCCTCTTCACCACTTCCCGAATCCGCACACACGCTATTAGTGGAACAACTGAAAACATTCTACCTTGTAGGTGGGATGCCTGCCGCCGTAACGGAATGGATAGAGAGCAGAAGCTATTTGGAATGCTCACATATTCACAACGACATATTGGACACTTACCAAGATGACTTTTCCAAGTACAAAAGCCGTATATCCCCTATATTGCTACGCAAGGTATTACGTTCCGTAGCCTTGCAAGCCGGTAGTAAATTTGTTTACCGGCAAGTCGCCGAAGACATACATTCTTCCGCCATCAAGGATGCCTTGCGCTTGCTCACCCTTGCTGGTCTTATCAAGCCAGTCGTTCATACCGATGGAAACGGCTTGCCATTGGGATCTGAAGAAAATGACAGCTATGTCAAATACCTGTTCCTCGACTTGGGGTTGATGCAGACCTTGCTCGGAACCCCGGCAGCCGACATCTTGCTTGCTTCCGAGATAGATTTTGTCAACAAAGGGGCTGCCTCCGAAATGTTTGCAGGACTTGAATTGATGAAAAGCCACGATTGTTTCTCCAAGGCAGAAATGTACTATTGGCAGAACATCGCTCGTGGCACCAATGCTGAGATAGACTATCTCGTTGGCAAAGAAGGCAAGGTCTTGCCCATCGAAGTAAAGGCCAACACCAAGGGAAGCATGCAAAGCCTTTGGCTCTTCATGAGAAAGAAAAAGCTAAGCCATGCCATCCGCACATCTTTGGAAAACTTCGGGGAGTTTGACCACATCGACAAAGAGGATGAAAATGCCATCAGGCATGTGAACGTCATTCCGCTCTATGCGCTGAGCAACCTGTGAAAAAAGATAAAATCCTGTCATCCGTCTTGACATGAGCTTAGCTGGCTCTTATTGCATTGACTTTTGGATAAAATTAACCATTCATTGCACTGACTTTTGGATAAAAGTTGTAACTTTGCAGCGATATGCACATTTTAGTAACAGAAAAGAAAACATAACAAGACAACATGAAAATAAACAAGACTCTCCTCACCATGGGCTTGGCTGCCGCCCTCCTGCAGATGCCAGCCCCAACTTTCGCACAGGCAAGCGGAAGCCGTCCCAACCCTTTGCTCACCAAGAGCGCTCTCCCTTTCGGTGCCCCCGACTTCAGTAAGATCCAGGAGAGCGACTACCTGCCAGCCATCGAGGCTGCCATCAAGAGCCAACGTGAGAACATCCAGAAGATTGTGAACAACAAGCAGAAGCCCACCTTCAAGAACACCATCCTCGCCCTTGAGGAAAGCGGCATGTTGCTCGACCAGGTGACCAGCGTGTTCTTCGGACTCACCAGCGCCCACAAGACGCCAGCCATCGCCGAAACACAGAAGAAAGTTTCCCCGATGCTCACCCAACTGAGCAACGAGATTTCATTCAACAAGCCACTCTTCGATCGCATCAAGTATGTTTACGACCATGAGTTAAAGAAATTGAAAGGAGAAGACCAGCGACTCACCGAGGACATCTACAAGAGCTTCGTCCGATCGGGCGCCCTCCTCTCCGAGGAGAAGATGGAGCGCATGAAACAAATCAATTCACGCATATCCGAGTTGCAGCAACAATGGGGCAACCTCTTGCCGGCTGCCACCAATGCAGCTGTGGTATGGGTAAACACCAAGGAAGAACTCGCCGGACTGAGCGACGCCGACATCGCCCAGTGCCAAAAGGACGCAGAAAGCCGTGGCGGCAAGACCCCTTACTGCATCGTCATCGTGAACACCACCCAGCAAGCCATCCTCACCAATCTCCAAAACCGAGACTTGCGCCGCAAGGTGTATGAGGCCAGCGTCCATCGCGCCGACGGCACCAACCCCGACTTCAACACCTTCCCCATCGTGACCGAGATAGCCAAGCTCCGCGCCGAGAAGGGCCAGCTGATGGGGTACGGCAACTATGCCGACTATTCGCTGGAGAAGACGATGGCGAAGAACTCGAAAAACGTGAACGACTTCCTCAAGCAGCTCGTCAAGGAATACGCCCCCAAGGCCCAGGCGGAGACAAACGCCATAGAGGAGTATGCCAAGAAGACCGAGGGCAAGGACTTCAAGCTCCAGCCCTACGACCGCTTCTACTATTCTGCCAAGATGAAGAAAGAGATGCTCAACATCACCGATGACGAGATAAAACCCTACTTCAACATCGACAGCGTGCAGGTAAACGGCGTGTTCTATGCCGCCCATCGCGTCTATGGCCTGAACTTCAAGCAGCGCAAGGACATCCCTACCTACCACCCCGATATGAAAGTGTTTGAGGTGAGCGACAAGAACGGCAAGCCCATCGCCCTCTTCTACAGCGACTACTTCCGCCGTCCCACCAAGCGAGGCGGTGCCTGGATGAGCAGCTTCGCCAAGCAGAGCAAGCAGCGCGGACAGTTGCCGATAATATATAATGTGTGCAACTATGCCAAGGCCCCCGAGGGCCAGCCGTCGCTCATCACCTGGGACGAGGCATGCACACTCTTCCATGAGTTTGGCCATGCCCTCCACGGCATTCTCTCCGACTGCCAGTACAACACGCTTTCGGGAACGGCAGTGGCAAGAGACTTCGTGGAGATGCCGTCGCAATTCAACGAGTCGTTCGCCTCCATCCCGGAGATCTTCGACCACTATGCCCGCCACACGGAGACCGGCAAGCAGATGCCAGCAGACCTGAAGGAGCGCATGCTGAAGAGCATCAACTTCCAGACGGCCTACGCCCTGGGCGAGAACCTGGCAGCCACCTGCCTTGACTTGGCTTGGCACGAATTGGCACAAGGGGAGATACCGTCGGCCTACATGGCAGGAGCCTTCGAGAAGGAAGCACTCAACAACGTGGGGCTGCTCGACAACCAGATACCACCACGATACTCCACCTCCTACTTCAACCACGTGTGGGGCGGTGGCTATGCCGCCGGCTACTACAGCTATCTCTGGACCGAGGTGCTGGCCGTGAACATCGCCGACTACTTTGCCAAGCACGGTGCCCTCGACCCAGCCGTCGGCCAGGCTTTCCGTGACAAGATCCTGAGCCGTGGCAACACCAAGGACCAGATGGAGATGTTCACCGACTTCACGGGCATGAAGCAGCCCGACACCTCTGGCTTCCTGAAAGCAAGAGGACTGTAAACGTCAGTTCGGAAAAAGGATAGGGGGGGCACGAAACATGCCCCCCATACCTTACGAAAACTTTTCGGATTTCATGTAGATGGATGGATAAAAATGATTATCTTTGCGAAGTCATTTTCCAAATGATGTAGAAATCTATAAAATCGAAGATCATGGCAAGAAGATTATATCCTTTGGGGATACAGACATTCGAGGAGATTATCACAAGAAATCTGCTCTATATCGACAAGACGGAATACATCTACCGCATGACTCATAGCGGTGGAAAGCATTATTTCTTGGCACGTCCTCGTCGTTTCGGTAAATCCCTATTGGTCTCTACCCTCCAAAGCTATTTCGAGGGCAAGAAAGACTTGTTCAAGGGACTTGCCATCGAAAAGTTGGAGCAAGAATGGACAGAATATCCCGTGCTGCATTTCGACATGAGCGGTGGAAAGCACATGGGAAAGGAGCAGTTGGAAAGATACCTCGGATTCATCTTGGAAAATGAAGAAAGAAAATGGGGCATCGCACATCCGCAAATAGACGCAAACAACCGCCTGATAGAACTCATCAATACCGCCTACGAAAAAAGCGGCAAGCAAGTGGTCGTGCTCGTCGACGAGTATGACGCGCCGTTGCTGGACGTGGCTCACGACAAAGACCATTTGACAGCGCTTCGCAATGTCATGCGCAATTTCTATAGCCCGCTGAAATACCGGGAGCCTGTCCTCCGCTTCGTCTTCCTCACAGGCATCACCAAGTTCTCGCAAGTCAGCATCTTCAGCGAGCTGAACAACATCACCCTGCTCTCCATGAACAAGGATTACGCTGGCATCTGCGGAATCACCAAGGAGGAAATGTTGACGCAAATGTCGGAGGATATCGACCTGTTGGCTGAAGCCCAAGAGATATCACGAGAAGATGCCATCAAAAAACTCAAAGAACACTATGATGGTTACCATTTCGCGAGCGTATCTCCAGACGTGTTCAATCCTTACAGTCTGCTGAATTGCTTTGCAGAACAAGAGTTTGGCTCATATTGGTTCACGTCGGGCACTCCTACATACCTCATCAACATGATGCGCCATTATGATGTGCTGCCAACAGACATCACGAGGGTGGAGGCCGACGCCAGCGAGTTTGACGCACCGACAGAAAACATGTCAACAATCATGCCGCTGCTCTATCAGAGCGGTTACATCACCATCAAGGATTACAACGAGGATTACAATTATTACACCCTCGACATCCCAAACAAGGAGGTGAAGGTGGGACTTACCAAGTCGTTGATTCCGTCATACGTCACCCAAAACACGCTTGCCACCACCAACACGACGCGTCGCATAGCGCAAGCGCTCGACAAGCAAGACATGGATGGTGCCTTGCAACTCTTGCAAACCTTCCTTGGCACGATACCCTACTGCAATGTGACCAACTACGAGGGGCATTATCAGCAGATGCTGTTCATCATATTCTCCCTGCTCACCGACTACCTGGTAGACGTGGAGGTACACACCCCGAAAGGCAGGGTCGACATCGTTGTCTTGACAAAGACAGACCTCTACTTGATTGAGTTGAAGCTCAACAAGGACGCGCAAACGGCAATGCGGCAAATCAACCTCAAGGATTACCGCCAGCGTTTCGCGTTAAGCGGCAAACCGATTACCAAGGTTGGCATCAACTTCGACGGCAAGACGGGGAACATCACCGACTGGATGATAGAACACGCGTAGGGCGACATGTGTGTGTTTGGTTCGGGCACTATAATCAAAAAGTTTGGCAGTTAGGGATATTTCGAGTAAATTTGCAGATGTAAAACAAGCAAGGTCATGGCAGAGTTGATGAACTTTTATCCAGTAGGAGTACAGACTTTCGAGAAAATCAGAGAGGGAAAGTATTTGTATATTGACAAGACGAAATATATCATAGATTTTCGCAAGAAGAAAATGAATTATGTCTTCCTGAGTCGTCCGAGACGATTCGGCAAGTCGCTCTTTGCCTCTACCGTCCAAGCTTATTTTGAAGGACGCAAGGAGCTCTTCGATGGTCTTGCCATTGCCGAATACGAGAAAGAATGGGTGAAGCATCCTGTGCTGCACTTCGACATGAGCGGAGCGAAGCACATGGAAAAGGAACAACTCGAACGGTATCTTGACTGGTTGTTGAAACCATACGAGAATGTTTACGGATGCCGGACTGACGAGACGGATGCAAATGTACGCTTTGCCAATATCGTCAGACGTGCATACGAACAGACAGGACAGAAGGTAGTTGTCATCATCGACGAATACGATGCTCCATTGCTTGACGTGGTACACGAGAAGGAGAATCTCGGAGTGCTGCGCCGCATCATGCAGAATTTCTATAGTCCCCTGAAGATGCTCGACCCGTATCTCGAGTTTACGTTTATCACCGGCATAACAAAGTTCTCGCAACTCAGTATCTTCAGCGAGCTGAACAATCTTGAGAACATCAGCATGTTCGACCAATACTCTGCCATCTGCGGCATAAGCAAGACAGAACTGACAACGCAGATGCGCCCCGACATCGAAGGACTAGGCAAGGCACTCGGGCTTACCTACGATGAATGCCTTGACGAGTTGACAAAGTATTATGACGGCTATCATTTCAGCGAACATTCCGAGGACGTGTTCAATCCATTCTGCCTGGTAAGGGCCATGAACGGCCAGAAGATTGAGTCGTATTGGTTTGGCTCTGGCACGCCAACCTATCTGATAAAGACCTTGCAGAAGTATCACGTGGGTGTGATGGACATAGAGAAGAAGAGCTGCGACATCGACGACTTCGACGTGTCGCCCGAACAGATGACGTCGGCTCTCCCGCTGCTCTATCAGAGTGGCTACCTCACCATAAAGAAATACAGCCCACTGATGCGCCGCTACACGCTTGGCTACCCCAACCGCGAAGTGAAGATTGGCATGCTCAAAAGTCTTGCGCCCAACTATCTCTCGCCTGTTTCGTTGGACAACAACAGTCTTGTGGGCGATTTCCTCGAAATGCTGTACGACGGCGATATAGGAGAAGCCATGAACCGGCTGAGGGCTTATCTTGCGAGCATCTCCAACCGACTGTCAAACAAGAACGAGCGCGACTTCCAAACCGTGTTCTACCTTATATTCAATCTTATGGGAGCCTATATGCGCGTGGAAGAAGACAGCGCCATCGGCAGGGCTGATGCCGTGGTGCACATGCCCGACGCCATATATGTCTTCGAGCTGAAATACGACGGCTCGGCAGAGGATGCCATCAAGCAGATTGACGACAAGGGCTACCTGATTCCCTATTCAGCCAACGGCAAGCGACTCTTCAAGATTGGTGTCAACTATGACAGTCAGCAGCGTACGATCGGCGAGTGGATTGTGACGGAAGGGTGAGAAATACAGATACTCTCGCGGGGAAAAAGGAGGTTTGTCAGTAAATAAGGGGCATGAAGCAGCCCGACGCCTCAAGTTTGCTGAAATCCCGCTAAAGATATTTTCGCAACATTTTATTTCCGTTTCATTTTTCTTTTATAACTTTGCATC
>CAVJZZ010000092.1:0-9031 GCA_963654295.1 Lachnospiraceae bacterium
GAAGAGTGAAGAGTGAAGAACGAAGAGTGAAGAGTGAAGAGTGAAGAGTGAAGAATTCTAATGCTAAGAGATGATGAAAAGACTGAGATATTATTGGATGATGATGGTCGTGGGCGTGGCTGCGGTGCTTTCGGGCTGCGGCAGCGGAGAGGAGGCAGCGAAGGAGCCGAATACGGTGATGCCGCTGACGCTTACCTTTGCCGTGCCTACCAGCGACACGACGAGCGATACCAGGACGCGGGCTGACGTGCCCGACCCGGGAGACGACACTTACGACCGCACTGACTGGGACAGGCTCACGGTGATTGTCGCCTACAAGACGAAGACACAGTCGCTCAATATCGTGGACGACAAACCGGGGCAGATGGTGTACTACGATACATTCACCAAGGAGCAGTTTGAGCAAACGCTGACCGAGGCGGTGGCCAGCACCGATGCCAACGGCATTGGCGGTACGCTGGGCAAGGCAGACGACAATGGGTACAGGCAGTACATCGGCTATGTGCCGCTCGGCACATGCCGCGTCTATGGCGTTACTTATTCCGCCAACCAAGGACTCGACCTGGAAACTACGCTCAAGAATATGACCCAAGATGGTGCCGACAAGACTTCTACCGTGGAAGCCTTGCAAATCAGCAACGACTACGCCACGAAAGACGGAACGATGGACATCTCGAAGTTTCTCAGCGTTGGTTCGGGATACGCCCGCAAGCTCGACACCTCCACGGGCAGTCTTAGTTACCAACAAGACATGACCATCGCCTTCAAAGATGAGACAGATGACAACAGCGTGGAGAGCAAGGAGTACTGGCGCATGCTGATCCGCCGCCTCGCCACGAAGCTCGACATACAATGGGATGCCAATACGGCATGGG
This sequence comes from Lachnospiraceae bacterium, assembly GCA_963654295.1. GTDB lineage: Bacteria > Bacteroidota > Bacteroidia > Bacteroidales > Bacteroidaceae > Prevotella. The sequence continues at coordinate 876 of CAVJZZ010000092.1, forward strand.
AGAAGAATACTTACCAAGAGTTGAACGTCAACTCCTTCACCTACGATGGGGGAAGCACTTCTTCAGACGAAGCCTCCACCAGCACGGGCTACGGTCGCCTCTTCCCCACCCTGCAGTCATCCGATGTAGCAGCCGTGGGAGGCCAGAAGACTTTTATCAACACCTCCGCCATCAGCAAGCGCTATGGCCGCGTGTACCACTACTTCTTCCCCGACGGCAGCAAGCAGGCCAAGGCCACATTCAACATCCAATGGCAGTTGAAGGACGACACCGAGACGAAGACCACCAACTATACCTTCGATTTCACCAACTATGCTCCCCTGCAGTCTGCCACCTGGTACAAGGTGAATGCCACCATCTCCGGCAGCAAGTTCCCAGAGGGCAGCAATACCATCACATTTCAAAATAACTGAAAGAGGTATGAAGGGAATGCACTAGCCGCACAGCCAATCATAAACAGGGCGGATGGAAATGTGAGCATCTCCCACCTCCATATCCTCATATGCATGGTCGGTCAACAGAAGCAAGTCGGCACACCGGGTCTGCCTATGTGCCAAAAGCAGACCATTGATTTCCCTTTTCAGGGTCTTCTCGCTTGAAACATCGTACGACACCTGAATACATTGCAACACCTGATTGCCATTGCATACCACAAAGTCACATTCGCCCGACCGGTCTCTGAGATAATAGACATCCCATCCCTCGAAATGACAACGGCGAACGAGATGAATGAGCACGATGGTTTCCAAGCGCCACCCTAGGTTGTCGCCAGCAAAGGCATTCTCCCGATTGTTCATGAGCGCCACGTCGATGGCATAGAGTTTTTCCTGCGTGATGCGCATCTTGCTCTTGGCAGAGAACTTCTTGACCCCTACCAAGAGATAGGCTTGCTTGAGATAGTCTATATAGTTGCGCACCGTATGGAGCGACTTGAAGCCGAAGGTATCAGCCAGTTCGCTGACAGCCGGCACCACGGGAGAAACATTCAAGAGATGGTGGGCCATATTCTCAAAGTTGGCGGAAAAAGCGATGTTATAACGCTGTTCGATGTCCCTTCTAAGCACATTGCTTACCAGATTGGAAATGTACCTTTTCTTGTCCTTGACGAGCATCAACTCCGGGAAACCTCCTTGCTGCATATATTCATCGAAAGCACTTCGGCGTTGGGCTACGGCTTTCGTTGTCAAACCTTTTACATCCACCTTTTTAGCAGAACAGAACTCTTGAAACGAAAACGGATAGAGAGGTATCTCGCTACTTCTTCCCGTAAGATGGGTGGCAAAGTCGTTACTGAGCAACTTGGCGTTGCTGCCCGTCAGCACAACATGCAGCCGGGTTCTGAGCAACCTGTTCACAAACAACGGCCAGCCCTCCACATTCTGGATTTCATCGAAAAAGACGTACCGGAAGTCGCCATATATTTTGTAGAGTACTTCCAGCACATCATTCAGCTGGGAAGTCTGCAAACCAGCAAGACGCTCATCGTCAAAATCCACATACGCTACCCCCTCCACGTGCTGCAACACCTGAAAACACAAGGTTGACTTTCCACAGCGGCGCACGCCAATAACCACTTGGGCTTGCGGGCTGCCCAAGTCTACAAGTTGCTCTTCCTGTCGCAGGCAAAGACTATCTGCCCTACGATTTTCCATTTCCATCTTTTGGTCACTCAGAACAATCTCCAAGCTCCGTTTGTCAACCATGCTCTGTTTCATAGGCGCAAAGATAAGGAAAAAAATGCGATTCATTGCCTTATTTTACAAAGTTTAAGCATTTTCAATGCCTTATTTTACATATTTTACCCCTATATCAATGCCTTATTTTACATATTTCACCCTCATACCAATGCCTTATTTTACATATTTCATCCCTATACCAATGCCTTATTTTACATATTCCTATACTCTCCCAACATCTTATTCCGCTAGTCCACTTGTAGCTAGCTTACCAATCCGTAGGAAAAGTGCAACTTTGTCATCAATATGCAATGCTTTTCAAAATATTTTCGTACCTTTGCACATTATAGATAATAAAAATATAAAGATGATGAAAATTCATACGATTATAGCCAGCCTCCTCCTGTGCTCCGCCACGCTCCCCAGTATGGCGCAGAGCACGTATCATGTAACGGCGGAAGCTACGACAACCACCGATGATACGAACAGCGGAACATCGTGGGACTCGCCCATCACCCTCTCCGCTGCCCTCGCCAAGGCGAAGGCGGGCGACCAGATATGGGTGAAGGGATACGAGAGTCCTACCCAGGCGCAGAGCTATACCGCCCCGAAGGCCGGCTTCGTGCTGCCTTCGGGCGTTGCCATGTATGGCGGTTTCGCCGGCACGGAGTCATCCACCGACGAGCGCGTCACCGTGAAGCAGAAGTACAACATGAAGTACCAGACGGTGCTCCTGGGCGACATCAGCTACGATGACAACGTGACAGCCACGCTTCTCATCTACCCCGAGAACACCACGCGCAGCGACAACGCCACCCACGTACTCACCATGCAGGTGGGCGTGACCGACGAGAATACCAACGACAACAACCACCCCACCGTGCTCTCCGGCTTTGTCATCGCCGGAGGTAGTGCCTCGGGAGCGAACTCGGGGAACGACGGCAGGGGCGGCGGCGTGCTCGTCACCAACACGTCGAGCCGCAGCAGCGACGCCAATGCAGCCAACCGTTCGTTTACGATCTCGCAGTGCTACTTCGTGAGCAACTATGCCGCACGCGGCGGTGCCGTATATGTAGACGAGAAATGCACCAGCACGAAGTCGAGCATCCGCTACTGCAGCGTGTTCAACAACATCGCCGGCAAGCGCAGCGGCAACGACAACGAGGGCGGCGGACTGTGGATAGACGGTGCCGCCACGGTTTACAACTCCTGCGTGAACAACAACACGGCGGGTGGTGTGCGCCTCTCCACCAGTGCCAAGATGGTAAACTGCACCGTCATCGCCAACTCCGTGTCGGCGGTAGACCTCACCGTGAGCAACAGCGGTCTCTCCGCCTCCCGTGAGAACGGAGCCGTATACAACACCGTGCTCTGGCACTCCACCACCCTGAGCAAGCAAGACACCAAGCCCCTCTATAAGTCGTGCGCCTACCCCGAGGTGGTGGTGACTGACGCCGACAACAACTGCGATGCAGACGGCAACATCTACATCAGCGTGCAGAACCGCTCCACCAACCCGGCGGCATGGTTTGAGAAGAGCACCGTAAACACGGGCTACGACCGTTCGTTCAACGCCCGCAGCTCTACCAACGCCAGCTATTCGTTCGCCTTCGAGGAGACCTCCGCCCTCTACGGCAGGGGCAACATCACCTACTACAAGAACTACGTGGAGTCGCCCTTGGAGAGCAACGGCACCGACGTGCAGGGCAACCGCCGCTACGAGAGCGACGGTCAGACCCTCGACATTGGAGCCTACGAATATGTGCGCCTCGCCTCGGGCCGCATCCGCTACGTAAAGGAGAACGGTACGGGTAAGGGAACCTCCTGGGACGATGCCATGGGCGACATACAGGAAGCCATCAACGCCCTCGCTGACGACAAGGGTACGAAGGGCGAGGTTTGGGTGGCTGGCGGTACCTACTCCGTGAAGAACTACATCGATGCCAACAACCAGAGTTCGCCCATCGCCCTCCTCATGAAGGACGGCATCAGCGTGTACGGCGGTTTTAATCCCATCAACCCCGAGACCACACGCAAGGCCCGCATGGCCAACAACTACGGCAACGGCAAACCCTGGTACTGGGCGTCCCCCACCGTGCTGCAGGGCAACAGCTTCACGGAAGCGAAGTGGAACAGCACCAGCCAGACCTGGGAGGTAACAAACAACCAGTCGTACCACGTGGTATGGTTCGCCCCCCTGCCCGGTAAGTCGGCTTTCACCAGCACCATGTACCTCGAAGGTCTCGTCATCGAGGGCGGCAAGTCGGAGTCGAGCACCAACGACTACCAGCCCGACTGCGGAGCCGGCGTGTACATGGCCGATGCCAACGCCAACCTGCGCTACTGCACCGTGCGCTACTGCAACCTCGGACTGTCGTCTAGTTCCTCCTTCAATCCGCGTGGCGGCGGCGTTTACTGTAAGGACGGACACGTATCGGGCTGTTTGGTCTACAACAACACAGCCACCAACGGCGGCGGCATCTATGTGGACGGCACGGGATTTGTGTCGCGCAGCATGGTGACCAACAACTCGGGCAAGAACGGTGCGGGCGTGTATCTGAAGAAAGCCGACACCGACGGACAGGACTACTACCAGATACTCGCCACCTCGGTGATTACCAACAACACGGGTACGCTCAACGGCGCCGTCTACCTCGACGGCTCGGGACTGGTGATCAACAACACCATCGCCAACAACTACGTGAACAACTCCACCGATGCCGCCAACAAGGAGTCGGCACAGACCGCCGGCATCTACATCACCGAGAACGGACTGGTGGAGAACAACATCCTCTGGAACAACTCGCTCCGCCAGACCAGTACCACGAAGACCTCCACCTCGCTGGCACAGATCTTCGCCCTCAACCCCAGCCGCGAGACGGTACGCTTCTACAGCAACGCCATCAGCGACGTGAACGCCGCCTCCTGGAACAAAATCTACCAGAGCGGTACCACCTCGCTCTCCTCCGACTACCAGGGCAAGGGCTTTGTGTTGGGTAGCACAGACACGCCGTTCAGTTCGGCAGACGACTTCAACAGCAAGCGAGGCGTCATCAGTACGCTCGCCGACATCAACTACTACTGGGAGAGCCGCCGCGGTTCCATCTTCCGCAACGCCGGAACGAGTTATTCGCTCCTGCCCTCCGCCGACCTCTACCAGCCTCAGCAAGACCTCAACGGCAAGACTTTCAACTCCACACCTTCCGTCGGTGCCTACATGCCCGACAACAACGACGTGGTGTTTGCCTACAACAGTACGAAAAACAGTCTGCGCATCTACTTCGACCGTGCCACCGAGATCATCGACGGTAACGGTTCGTCGTGGGCGAAGGCATACAGTAGTTCGTCGGTTGACGAGATCTATGATTACCTCGCCACCATCCAGAATGGCGACGTCGTGAACGTCATCACCAGCGACGGCACAGAGACCACCCACACGATAGACAAGACGAGCAGCGACCACTTCGAGATCTGCGCCCGTTCGGGTACCTTCGCCCCTCCCTCTACCTACACCTTCGAGGAGAACGACCCGCTGTCGAAGTGCTTCCGCATACAGCCCACCGTACTGCCCCTCACCGTGATGGGCGGTTTCCCCACCTACGCCCAGAACCCCAACCCTGCCGATGACGAGCGCAACCCCGTGACCTACCGCACGGAGCTGCACGGCAACATCAACGGCAAGAGTCTGAGCGGTGGACTGAACCACCTGCTGCGCATCGAGGCAGGTGCCAACGTCACCGTCGATGGTTACGTCTTCTCGCACGCCTACGCAGCCGGCTCTGCCCACCAGCCCTATGGCGGCGGTGTGCTGATAGGCAGTGTGGACAAGACCACCACGCCCACCACCGTGAAGTTGCAGAACTGCATCTTTGAGGACAACACCGCCCTCGCCGGTGCCGCCGTGGCTACCCTGCCCGATGCCGTGAACGTATCGCTGACGATGGAGAACTGCGTGGTGAACAACAACACCTGCGGCGACTCCGATGCCGCATCGAACAACACCAACTCGCTCACCTCGACATCGGGCACAGAACCTGTCATCTACGTGAGCGGAACCACCAACACCCTCACCCTGCGCCACGTCACCATCGTCAACAACCAAGGCGCAGCCCCTGCCAATATCGGCACTACCTCTTATGCCGCCGGCAACGTGGTAAAAGTGAACGGAGCATGGACCGCCGAGGGAGCCAACAACACCCTCACCACAGACTTCGCCACCCTGGGCGAGACGGGTTCTGCCAACTTCTCTAACCCTACCAAGGAGGTGGGTGCGAAGATGAGCGGCAACGTGTACTATGGCGGCAAGGCTGAGTTCCGTCCGCTGACGAGCAGCAGCGCCAACAGTGCCATCATCAACCAGGCACAGGAGGATGCCAACAACGAACTCGTGCTCGACCTGCCCGGCAAAGAGCGTACCCTCGGTGGTGCGCCCGACCTCGGAGCCTACGAAGCGATACTGCCCAAGGCAGGAAAGGTGATTTACGTGAGGTCGTATAATACGAAGTGGGAGACCTTCGACGACGCCAACTACGACGACCAAGACGGTAGTCCCGACTTCGACCTACTAAAGACCAGCACCACCGAATACGATGGAACATCGTGGGGCAAAGCCATCATCGGCAACGCCATGTGCGACGTGACCCAGGCACGCAGCGGCAACAACTTCTACGTGAAGACAAGCGACAACACGCTGCTCAACACCACCATAGACAATACCGACTACGCCACCATCGGCGGAACCTACGGCACAGCCACTAACCAAAACTCCTACACCAACCTCTTTACCAACTCCGGCAACACATGGGGATCTAAAATAATCAACGGAGCATCTGCCAACACCATCACCAACGACCGCTACGAGCGTTACCTCAGCGGTCTGCAGTATGCCGTGGAGAAGGCGGCAGAATACAACAAGGCACTGAAGGCTGGTGAAGACAGCGTGGTGGTATGGGTAGGTGCCGGCATCTACACCGACTACAAAGGTTTTGTGATTCGCAACGGCGTGAAGGTATACGGCGGATTCCCCAAGGACGGCGTGCCCGGCGAGAGCGACCGCCATCCGCTGCTCTCGCAGTATGTGCCCGCCCGCAAGGGATACGAAGACCTCACCAAGACCGACTACGAGACCATCCTGCAGATACGCAAGGAGTCGCCAGTATACATGAAGAAGGGCAGCAAGGAACTGGACTATCAAAAGAACAACCCCACCGATGGTTCGAAGTACAACTACACCGCCGAGCTGATTAACAATACCTACAACATTATCCGCCGTTACGTATTGCGCCAGCCCGACGTATGTATGCCTACCTATTCAGCCTCAGGCGACGGCACGAACCCAACACAGGGCAACTGCTCTCGTCTGCCAGGCTCCACCTATGCAGACCCCGCCTATCAGGAATACAGCAACGTGAAATGGGACGGTTTCTCCATCCGCCACGGCTACATCATCCGTATGGCTTCACACGGCGAATCGTCTGGTAACCGTGACGGCGGTGGTGGTGTGCGTGTGTTCAGAGGCGTGGAGCTGGAGAACCTCATCATCGTAAACAACTTCAATTATGGCCACCGTGTGCGTGCAGGCGGTCTGTATATGGACGGTGCCAACTCCACCATCTCCAACAGTTTCTTGGTAAGAAACTTAGCTTATTCATACGCTGACGAGAGTTACGGCGGCGGTGCCTACCTGTTGCAGGGCACTGGCTACAATCTCGTTGTGGCGAACAACCGCGCAAACAACGGTGCGAGCCGTGGAGGCGGCATCTTTCTGGAAAGTGCGAAGTTCTACAACAACACCATCGCCTACAACGAGTCGAACCAAGGTTCAGGCATCTTCCACTGGCAGGACAACAATACGGGTATCTCCTCACAGCTCACCCTATACAACTGCATCTTGATAGACAATTTCATCAATAGTGCAACGGTGGACAGGCAAATCAACTCATCGAGCGTATGGCTGATGCAACCCTCGCACAACTGCTATGTAAACCAAAGTTTCGAGTCAGACCTCGCAGCGAAGTTTACGAGCGATTACGGTAACAAGTGGGATGCCAACATCGCCTACCCCTTCTCTGAGCAAGGTTACGTTGACGGCGGCAAGACCTTCCTCTACCGCAAGTCACGCTTTACCAACGACTATCGCCTCAACGAGGCCGATGGCTTGAGCGGCAACTACTGTCTGAACGGCGGAACCACCGACGTGGGTACGGGCGTTACCCTGCCCTCCACCGACATGGACTATACCGACCGTATCAAGGACTGCGCCATCGACATCGGTGCCTATGAGGCAGACAACGAGAGCAACATCGCTCCACAAGAAAAAGAGAACATAGAAGGAAGCACTTCTCGTTCCGGCATCACCGACTATGTCTACTACGTAACCCAGAACGGATGGGGCAACCGCAGTGGCGACAGTCCTGCAAACGCCGCCTGCGCCGACAAGTTGCAGAGCGTGCTGACGGCAGCTGGCAAGAAGGCTGAGAC
>CAVJZZ010000093.1:0-8857 GCA_963654295.1 Lachnospiraceae bacterium
CATAACCTTACCCAACGGTATTACATCGTTAGGAAAGAATTGCTTTTATGGTTGTTCGAAGTTATCTTACATAGAGTTTCCTTCAACCTTAAAAGATATAGGAAGTGGGATATTCAATGATGCCATGCAGAAAAAAACGATCGTTTGCCTTGCTGCAACCCCTCCTAATTGTCCCAGCTCTAACTTTATTGATACAAATACATCTTTGTTTGTCCCCAATAATGCTATTGATGAATATAGGGGAAAAACACCATGGAATGCTGCAAAAAGTATTCAACCCATTTTCACTATACCTAATGAAGTATCTGTTATAAAAACGGATACCATAAAATTGAAATGTGTACTCAATGTCGCAGAATACCATTATGAAGGTTTGAAGTGGACATCAAGCAATGCGGAAGTTGCAAGCGTGGATGAAATAACGGGTGTTGTTACAGCCAATAAGGTGGGTGACGCCATCGTTACGGCAACGACAACAGATGGGTCTGGCATTTCGGCATCTACCACAGTGCATGTTACACCGCCATTGATCACAGATGTGAAACTTTCCACTACGAGTGTTGTTAAAACCATACCGACAAAACTGGAGTTTAAAGTTCTGCCAGAAGATGCAGACAACACGAAGTTGGCATGTACAATTCTCACACCGGACACTGCGTCCATAACCGAAGACGGAACTATAACAGGCTTGGAAATAGGGACAGCCCAAGTGCTGGTCAAAACTACAGATGGCTCAAACATCTCCAAAACATTCAGTGTGGAGATAACACAACTATCGGTCAGTGGTATTTCTCTTCCAAAGGAGGTGTCCATTGTCAAGACAGATACTTTGAAGTTGGAATATACGGTAACTCCTGAAGCATCGGATAACCAACAGTTGAAGTGGACATCCGACAATACTGCAGTAGCAAGCGTGGATGAAACAACGGGCGCTATCACTGCCAACAAGGTTGGCGATGCCGTTATTACGGCAACTGCCACGGATGGGTCTGGCATTTCTGCATCTACCACAGTACATGTGATTCCACTCCCTGTTAGCTGCATTTCCTTGCCGGAAGAAGTGTCTGTTGTCAAGACTGATACCCTGAAGTTGGAATATATGGTAAGTCCTGTAGCATCGGATAACCAAAAGTTGACATGGTCTTCTAACAATACGGATGTGGCAAGTGTGGATGAAACCACGGGCATAATCACGGCCAACATGGTGGGCGATGCCATCATTACGGCAACTGCTACAGATGGTTCCGGTGTTTCTGCATCTACTATGATACACGTCACACCGCTTTTAGTCAGCAGTTTGAATGTTACGAATGAACTTACTTTGTTGCGTACCAACAGCCAGAAGTTGGAAACGACTATATTGCCCGAATTGGCTGACAACAAAACCTTGGAATGGTCGAGCGACAACGAGAATGTGGCAACCGTTGACCAAGATGGTGTCGTAAGGGGTGTGAATGTCGGCACAGCGGGCATCACAGCCAGGACCACTGACGGCTCGAACCTTTCTGCAACTTGTAAGGTGACGGTCAATCCTGTCATCATCAATTTTTCTACCAAGACAGTAAACTTGCAGAAGGGAGGGGCGTATACGGAACAAGAGACCACCGTCCTTCCTGACAACTACGAGCACAAGAATGTCGTTTGGACTGCCTCTGGCAATGGTGTGGCAAGTGTGGATGCGAACGGCAACATCACTGCCAACAAACCTGGTGTCGATACGCTCCGTTGCTCATTGAGCTACGACAGCAACATCTACGCAGAATGTCGTGTCATCGTTTATGAAGAGAACGTGGTGTATGTGGGCGGACTCTACTATATCCTGCACGACGAGAACAGCAGTGACCGCTGGGCTACGGTGACGAGCATCTACGGCGGAAAGAACACCTCGCTCGATGCCACGGACGTGGCGCAATACTACTCTGGTACCATCAGCATACCGGAGACCATCATCTACGACGGAAAGAAGTACACCGTCAAGAAGGTGGGAAGCTATGCCTTCAACTGCCAGAACGAGCTGCAGAGCATCTATGTGCCGCGCACGGTGACGGAGATAGAAACGCAAGCCGCCATCAAGGCAGAGAAACTGAACCGTGTGAATGTGGCTGACGAGAGCCAGCTCGTGAACATCGGCGAGGAAGCCTTCAAATGGTGTACCGGACTGAAGCGCTTCACCTTCGACGGCACATCGCTATCGATGACAAGCATCGACAAGGCAGCATTCCGCGAGTGTACCGCCCTGGAGCGTTTCGTGTGGACGGGCAACACGTCAGTGAAGACCATAGCCCACAGCGCGTTCTACGGTTGTACGGCATTAGAACAAGTGGTATGGAAGGCGAATAGCGAACTGCAGACCATAGGCCATAGTGCGTTCTACGGTTGTACGGCACTGGAGCAAGTGGTGTGGAAGGCGAAGAGTGAACTGAAGACCATACAGGACTATGCCTTCTACAAGTGCAGCTCGCTCAACCACTTCGTAATGCCGAACACGACGCTCAGCGTGGGCAACTCTGCCTTCCGCTACAATACGAGTCTGACCGACATCCAGCTCTCCACATCGCTCAACTATATAGACGAGTATGCCTTTGGCGAGTGCGGATTCTCAACCATCACACTGCCCGAGTCGCTCGCTAACATACAGGCAGGCGCGTTCATCAACAACGAGCACCTGCAAACCATCACCTTGCCTGAGCAACTTCAGGGTCTGGGCTCTGCCGCCTTCGAGAACAACTTGGCACTGCAGTCGGTGACATTCCACACCGCCATCGAGACCATGACCATCGGCAACAATACCTTCAACCAGTGTCCCGTATTAAATAAGGTGTACATCACCAACATGAACAGTTTCGCGCAGACAAACTTCAACAATGCCAAGGCCAATCCTGCCAATACGTCGCAGCATATCTATGATGCCAACGGTGAGGAGATAACCAAGGTGGTGCTGCCAAAGGGCACGAAGTATGTCAACAACAACGCCTTCAACGGTTGCGCCTACATCGAGAGTATCGAGATGCCTTCGACCATGGACCACGTGAACGACGACATCTTCGTGGGTTGCTCGGCACTGAAGGATGTGTATTGTTACGCTACGGAAGTACCGGAGTTTATCGGTGTGAACGACCCGTCGAGCATGAGCGACGTGTTCAAGCAGGCTACGCTCCACGTTCCATACGGTTCGGAAAGTCTCTATAAGAAAGACGCCGACTGGTGGGGCAAGTTTGCAACGATAGCAGGATGCGACCCCGAACCGACCACCGTGGTGGAGAAGATAGAACTGAGCACTCGTACCGTGAACGTGAAGGCGGGCGAGAACTATAACGAGCAGAAGCTCACCGTCTATCCAGAAGAAGCCGCCAACGTGCGCATCAAGTACTCCACCGCCAACCGCAACGTGGCAGAGATAGACGAGAACGGCGTCATCAAGGGCGTGGCTCCCGGTGTGACCACCATCTACTATACCGCCAATGATGGCAATGCCGTAACGGCAGAGTGCAAGGTGATTGTACGCGACACGGAAGTGGAATACGTCGGTGACCTATACTACCTTTTCAATACAGGCAATAAACAAGCCACCGTGACCAGCATCTACGGCGGAAAGAACAAGTCGCTCGATGCCGAGGATGTGGCACAGGTGTACAACGGTACGGTGACCATCCCCGAGCAGACCACCTTTGGAACCGTTACCTACGATGTGAAGAAGGTGGGTGGCTATGCCTTCACTTGCCAGAACGACTTGCAGGCACTCCGCATCGGTGCTTCCGTGTGTGAGATAGAGGACAATGCCGCTACCAACGCCATCAACCTGAACCGCGTGACCGTGGCGAACGCCAGTCAGTTGAAGACCATCGGCGAACGATCGTTCATGGACTGCAGCGGTCTGCAGCACGTGCTCTTCGAGGGCACTACCCCACAGATGGAGTCTATCAATACGGCTGCATTCAAGAACTGCGCAAAACTGGAGGATGTCGTTTGGGAAGGCAAGAGCACGATAACGCTCATCGGCGACTCCGCCTTCTATTGCGACAGCAAACTCGAGACCGTAAAGTGGAACGACCAGTGCGACCTAAATGTCATTGGTGACTACGCTTTCTATTGCGACGGCAAACTCGAGACCGTAAAGTGGAACGACCAGTGCGACCTAAATGTCATTGGTGACTACGCCTTCTACAAGTGCAGTTCGCTCAACCACTTCGTGATGCCGAACTCTACGCAGAGCGTGGGCAAGTATGCCTTCCGATACGACGAGGGATTGACCGACATCCAACTCTCCACTTCACTGAGCATCATCTACGACTATGCCTTCGGCGAGTGCGGCTTCAGCCAAATCACACTGCCCGAATCGCTCAAGTCCATCCAGGCAGGTGCATTCGTAAACAACAGCAATCTCGCGGACATCACCATCCCGAAGAATATGGAGGGCATCGGTGCCGGAGCCTTCGAGAACTGCGGTGCATTGACAAGCGTCACCTTCAAGACACACGAGACGAAGTTGACCGTAGACAAGAACGCCTTCAACTATTGTCCTGTACTGAGCAAGGTGAACATCGACTATCTGGACGACTTTGCACAGGTCAATTTCCAGAATGCCGAGGCTAACCCTGCTTACACCGCTCACCACATCTACATGAACGATGAGGAGATTGTGGATGTGGAATTGCCTACAGGTACGAAGTATATCGGTAACAATGTCTTCAACGGTTGTACGAACATCCGCACCTTGAAAGTTCCAGCCACGGTGGAGCATATCAACGACAATATCATTGCCAACTGTTCGGCACTGAAAGACGTGTATTGCTATGCCACTAAGGTGCCCGACTTCATCGGCGTGGAAGACCCCTCAACGATGAACGACGTGTTCCAGCAGGCCATACTCCATGTCATCTATGGCAACGAGAGTGCCTACAAGGCAGACAGCTGGTGGGGACGTTTCTACAATGTGGAAGGTTGCGATGCTCCTGACGCGGAAAAAGTAAAAGTGATAAGCATCACCCTCAATCAAGAGAATGTAACTCTGAAGCCGGACGACACCATGCAGTTGGAGGCTACGGTCTATCCAACCAATGCCACCAACAAGAAGGTAATCTGGAGCAGTTCCAACGACGACGTAGCGATGGTAACCGACGATGGCTTCGTGCTGGCTGTAGCCGAGGGCGAGGCGGACATTACCGTTGAAGCTGTAGACAGCGCCGAGATCAAGGCCGTTTGTCACATCAAGGTGGAAAGCGAGAAGAAACCAGTTGTTCCTATCGTGGAAATCAAGTTCGTAGAGTCCACGGCAACCGTTGGCATAAACGAGACCAAGCAATTGGAAGTAACCTACAACCCGGAGAACGCCTCCAACAAGACGCTCACATGGGCATCGACAAAGCCTGCCGTAGCCACAGTTGATGCTGAAGGCAACGTGACAGGCGTAAGCGAGGGCAAGACCATCATCACGGCGAAGACTACGGACGGTTCGAACCTGACCATCAACTGCGTGGTGACCGTGACAAATACGAGTGGCATCGGACAGATTACCATGGGCAATATGACCCTCACGCTCCGTGGACATCACCTATCTATCAGTGGTGTTGCAGACAATGCCACAGTCCTTGTTGCAGACATCCATGGATATATTGTCTATAAAGGCACAGACCACGAGATAGACCTACCGGGTTACGGCATATATATAATAAAGGTGAAGGGCAAGACTTTGAAGATACAGGTGAAGTAACCTTTACCACCGCACTTGATAAGTTGTTGAGCCTTGTAGAAATCTTCACATTTCCAGAAGATTTCTGCAAGGCTCAACTTTTTTTATTATCTTTGCAGCAAACGACCAACCATGAGAACGAAATCCATTTATCTGCTATTAGCCCTGACTTGCCTGCTTGGCGTGTTTACCTCTTGCGGCAAGAGTCAGCGACACTTTGTTGTCGGCGTGTCACAATGTAGTGAAGACGTGTGGCGCGAGAAACTCAACAATGAGTTGCGCGTGTGCGCTTTCTCCTACGACGGCATCGACCTGCGCATATCGTCAGCCTACGACGATGTGGAACTGCAAACACGCCAGATAGACCAGTTCGTGGATATGGGTGTAGACCTGCTCATCGTGGCTCCCGGTCAGGTGAAGGTATCCAAGGCCATAGAGCGAGCCTACGACAAGGGCATACCCGTTATCGTGTTCGACCGAAGGGTACATTCCAATAAATATACCGCCTACATCGGTGCCGACAATGAGGAGATGGGGCGCAACATCGCCCGCTACCTGTCCACACAGGTGAAAGGGCACGGACGCATACTTGAGATCTGTGGTCTCTCCACATCCTCGCCTGCCGTAGACAGAGGAAGAGGTTTCGATGATGAAGTGGCTAAGTACGACAACATGGACATCGTGAAACGCTTGGAATGTGACTGGACAGAGCAGAATGCCTACCGGCTTACCGACTCATTGCTCTCAGCATCGCCCATGGATTTCGACTATGTCTTCGCCCACAACGACCGCATGGCAATGGGTGCGCGCAAGGCTGCCAAGAAGCATGGCGTAGACCTCAATAAGGTGCAGCTCCTCGGTATCGACGCCATGCCTCAGGACGGAGGAGGCATGCAACTGGTGAGAGACGGCGAACTCCTCGCTTCATATATCTATCCTACCAGAGGTGACGAGGTGATGAAACTGGCATATAACATTCTCAACAAGCAACCCTTCAAGCGTGAAAACCTGCTCTCGTCTGCCCTTGTGACGCGCGACAATGCCGGAGTCCTGCTCATGCAGAATGACGAGACCCAACTGCAGGCCGACAACCTCATGTCGTTGCACAACCGCGTCGTGGCTGCGACAAATGCTTTCGACACCCAGCGCAGTTATCTCTTCATGCTCATCTTCCTCGTATGCCTGTTGTTTGGCGTTTGCATATTCGCCGTGAAGGCATATCTCGCCAAGACCCGTTTCAACCGCCGGTTGCAGGAGAGTATGGCGCAACAGAAGCAGATGACTGCCGACATGGAGCGCATGACGCAGACGCAGTTGCGCTTCTTCACCAATGTGTCGCACGAACTGCGCACCCCGCTCACGCTTATCTCGGGGCCTGCCGACCAACTTGCCGAGCGTGAGACAATAAAGGGTGAAGACCGCAACCTCGTGGACATGATACGCCGCAATGTGAAGATACTCTCGCAACTCGTAGATGAAATCCTCGAGTTTAGGCGCATACAGAATGACAAGGCGAAACTCAAACTCAACCGCTTCGACATCAGCAAAGAGTTGCGTCTATGGGAATCTGATTTCGTAGCCGTTGCCGAGAGGCGCGGACTCACGCTCAAATATGATGCTGCCACGACTGCCATGGTCGTGGCCGACAAGGAGAAGGTGTCGCACATCTATTTCAACCTCATGACCAATGCGCTGAAATATACTCCACAAGGTGGTACTATCACAACTCGGCTCATAGTTTCCGACAATACCTTCCGCATCACGGTGGCTGACACTGGCAGTGGCATGTCAGAAGAAGACTGCAGCCACATCTTCGAGCGTTTCTATCAGGCCAAGGGTTCGGTGGGCGGCACTGGCATCGGACTTGCCATCGTGAAAGGCTACACCGACCTGCACCACGGCACGGCTTCCGTGGAGAGCGCTCCCGGCAAGGGTACGGCGTTCTCCGTAGAACTGCCGCTTACCCAACCGGGATATGATGCCAGTCAGGATGAGGCTGACATACAGTGCAAATCAGACAACATCCTCGCCGATGACTACACGGCAGAAGATATCCGCTCGCGCCAGAATGCAGAGACGCTCATCAGTGTGGACGACCCCGACAGCGACAAACCGCTCGTGCTCATTGTCGACGACAATGCCAGCATGAGGAGTTATATCCGTAGCATCCTATTCCCACATTATCATATTATAGAGGCGCAGAATGGCGAGGAGGCTCTTGCCGAGGCTCGCAAGAATGTGCCCCAGATAGTCATATCTGATGTTATGATGCCCGTGATGGACGGACTGGAATTGAGCCGTCGCATGAAAGAGGATATGTCCATAAGTCATATTCCCGTCATACTCCTCACTGCCCGCGTGCTCGAGGAGCAGAGGGCTGAAGGTTATGCCACGGGTGCCGACTCCTATATCACAAAACCGTTCTCTGCCTCCACGCTCACTGTCCGCATAGACAACCTGCTACGCAACCGCCGACAACTCAAGCGCATCTTCTCTGGCACGCTGCAGGAGCAGGAGGATGAAGAGCGTTCACTGGGCGAGCGCGACAAGACCTTTGTGGCGCAATTGCGCAAAGCCATCAAGAACCACATCCCAGATGCCGACTATTCAGTGGAAGACCTCGGCGCGGAGATAGGTCTCAGTCGTGTGCAATTATATAGGAAGGTAAAGGCGCTTACGGGATATTCCATCGTCGACCTGCTCCGTAAGGCACGTCTTGCAAGGGCAAAACATCTCCTTGAAACTACCGACAAGACCGTGCAGGAGGTGGCCTATGAGGTGGGGTTCACTACGCCGTCTTACTTCTCCAAACGTTTCAAGGAGGAATTCGGCATGAGTCCCGGCGACATCCACAACCAATAAGTCTTCATCCTTGACAGATCAGACGAAAGAATCGTTCATAGCATGCAACAGTTGATGCGATGAACGATTCTTTTCCGTTTGTGCATCAATCGTGGCATGCAGTAAGTCAGTACGTTACATAACTTTGCGGCAGAATAATCAATCAACTGTAACGAATAGCCTAAAGTTATGAAACAAATGTCTAAATCTGTCCTTGCCGCACTGCTTGTTATGGCAACGACAAACATCTATGCACAGGAAGAGAATGCCAACAGCTCCAAGGAGGAGGGCAACCGCAACGTGATGCTCAACGCAGCCAGTGCCAAC
>CAVJZZ010000094.1:0-8728 GCA_963654295.1 Lachnospiraceae bacterium
GACATAAGGCAACGTGGAGATGACGCTTGAGCCAAGCATGCTGCGCACGCAAACGGCAACCCCAAAAGTCATGATGAAAAGTGAAACAAGCAGCAAGACGTGCTGCCAAACAAATGATATTATCCTGTCTTTATTTACCATAGTGATGCAAAAGTAACAAAAATCGGCGACATAACCAAGCATTGTCATGAAAACGAGCCATTGCTGACATATAAAGGCAGGCACGGCAAAGAGCCTTAGTGTGCCACGAATTGTGTAAACGTTTGCGCTTTCGATTTCTCATTTTTTTACACCTCCATGTTTTGACATATCATTTTACTTACTACTTTTGTCATCGTAAACCCAAAAACAAGCATCAGGAGTTGAACCTGAATTTTTCCCGTATAAGCCATATCGGAGAATTTGGACAAGGCATACATCTATATATCATAGCATAATTTTATATTCTAATCTCTATACTATTTATGAACAAGTTCTTTCTTCATGTTCGCGCATGGGCATTGGCGTTGGTACTCAGCATAAGTGCCATTGCCTTTGGAGACAACTCCTATGGCCTGAAGGACAACATCCAGGACGGTGTCATCTTGCACTGTTTCGACTGGACCGCCGCTCAGATCCAAGAGGAGATCCCCAGCATCGCGCAAGCCGGCTTTACCGCCGTCCAGCTCTCCCCTGTACACCAAAAAGAGGGCGCAAGCTCCTGGTACATGGCTTACCAACCCTACGACTACCACATCGGCAACTCCATCGCCACCACAGAGACGCTTACCGCCCTCTGTAAGAAGGCTCACGAGTATGGCGTGAAGGTCATCGTCGACGTTGTGGCGAACCATACCAACGGCAGCCTGACTTATGTGGCAGACCGCCTCAAGAACACGAGCCTCTACCACGACTACACCGGCGGCATCGACTACGGCAACCGCTGGCAGGTCACTCACGGCAAGATAGGCATGTGGGACCTCAAGACGGAGGACTCTAATGTGCAGAGCATCATCAAGACCTACATCGCTGAGCTAAAGGCGTGTGGCGTTGACGGCATACGTTGGGATGCCGCAAAGCACATCGGCTTGCCTTCTGAAGGCGACTCGTTCTGGGCAAACGTGCCTGATAAGAGCATGTACAACTATGGTGAGATTCTCGATTCCCCATATACTGGTGACGATGGCACGCTTTTGAAAGAGTATGCCAAGTATATCTGCTTCACCGACAACGGTTATGGCGACGGCATGGCCAGCAGCTTCAACAGTGGAAACGTGCCTTCCTCCATCGGCAACTTCAACCAAAAAGGCGTTGCCGACAACCGCCTGGTATACTGGGGTGAATCACACGATACTTACAGCAACGACGGCGGTTCGTCAAAGTATATCTCACAGAACAACATCGACAAGGCATACGCCATTGCCGCCGGCAACAACAGCGCCACAGCCCTCTATTTCTCCCGTCCTTCAGCCACTGCCAAAGATGCCATCAAGATGGGCACGAAGGGCAGCACCCACTACACCAGCGCCGAAGTGGCTGAGGTAAACCACATGCACAACCTCTGCGCTGGCGAGGCCAACTACTATGTTCATCAGAACGGCATCGCCGCGCAGCTCCGCAAGACCGGCGCCATCTTCGTGCTCGGCAGCGGACAGAGCGGTTCGGTAAGCATCCCCAACGGCAGCGGCAGTTGGCTCGCATCGGGCACCTACACCGACAAGGTAGGCGGTGGCACGTTCACCGTGACCTCGTCAACCATCACCGGCCAAATCTCCAAGTCGGGCATCGCCGTCATCTATAGCGGCACCATCTCGAAGGGCAGCATCGCCATCTCTCCAGCGGCAGGCTCGTTCACTTCAGACACGCAGACCATCACCCTCACGGGCACCGACACCAAGAACATCTACTACACCATAGGCAACGGCACTAAGCAGACCACCACCAACTCAACCGTCTCCTTCACCATCGGTGCCGACATGGCATACGGCGAAAGCGTCACCATAACCTACGGTGGCACCAACACCGATGGCGAGGCCATCAGCGAGAAGACCGCCACCTTCACCAAGAAGGACCCCACGGCCACAGTGAAAGTCTACTTGCAGAACGCAGCCAAATGGTCGGAGCCTATCTACTGCTATGCTTACAACGAGGACGCAACGAAGACCACGGGCACATGGCCCGGAGCGAAGATGACGCTCGACTCTTCCACTGGCTACTACACGCTTGACCTCTCTTCCTACGGTTTGGAAGACGCCTATTGCATTTTCTACAGCACTTCGGGGCGCTATCCTGCCGACGGTGCGCAGGGTCTCGCCAACGGCGGCAAGACAAAGCTATACAACAATAGCACCAAGTCGTGGACCGACTACACGCCAGCCGCGGTGAAGCCAACGGTCACGATGACCGCCTCACAGACCTTCTCCACGAAGCCTTTCTCCGTGAGCATCTCCGTGACAAACGCCACTTCTTCTTATTATACTGTGAACGGTGGCACGCAGGTGTCGTTCTCGGGCAGCACCACGGTGTCCATCTCTGAGACTTCAACCATCAAGGTGACAGCCACCAACGCCACAGGCACCACCGAGAAGTCGGCTACTTATACATACGACGCAAGCTCACCTTCTGGCGTAAGTGTTTACTTGCAGAACGCCGCCAAATGGTCGGAGCCTATCTACTGCTATGCTTACAACGAGGACGCAACGAAGACCACAGGCGCTTGGCCCGGAGCGAAGATGACACTCGATGCTACCACTGGCTACTACACGCTTAACCTCTCAGACTATGGCTTGGAAACAGCCTACTGCATCTTCTACAGCGCATCGGGCCGTTATCCTGCCGAGTTTGCGACGGGTCTTGCCAACGGTGGCAAGACAAAGCTCTTCAACAACAGCACACAGTCGTGGACTGACTACACTCCTACCCCGGTAGTGGAGAAGCCAACGGTCACGATGACTGCCTCACAAACCTTCTCCACGAAGCCTTTCTCCGTGAGCATCTCCGTGACAAACGCCACGTCAGCTTACTACACTGTGAACGGCGGTTCGCAGGTGTCGTTCTCGGGCAGTACCACGGTGTCAGTCTCTGCCACTTCCACCATCAAGGTAACAGCTACCAACACGGCAGGCACAACCGAGAAGTCGGCAACCTACACCTACAACGATGTGCCAAGCCCAACACCGACAGATGGCGACCTCGCTTCTTACTACAAGACCAACCCCAACGGCTATGGCCAGAAGAAGACCGTGAGCTCGTATGAGGACTTCACCCTCTCCGACATCATCGCGCAAGGCGCGGCAAACGATGACCCACGCGTCTATCGTCCAAACTCAATGTACGAGGTGCCAATCGACCTCTATGCCCTCTATGCCGCATACGACGACAACAACCTCTACCTCGGTTGGGACATGACCAACGTGCAGGATGTGGTTGCGCCAAGCGACGACTATCCTCTGAGCCAGGGCATCCTCTATCAGACCATGAACGTGCCTTTCATGCTTCTCTTTGACACTAAGGATGGTGGCGGCAACGGCACGACAGACGCTTCGGGCAGCACTATATGGGATTCGGGCATCACCTACCCTTCTATCGTCAACCGTGTGGTGATGTGTTCCACCAACGCCGCCAACGGCCCATACGTCTACGAGAACAACGGCTCGCTCATCAACTCCAAGGAGATATACAACGCCTCCACAAGCGGCATCAACTTCAAGGTCAGCAACTTCGGCCTTGGCATCAAGCCAACCAGCGTCTATGGCATCGACAAGGCTTACGGCACCAACAATGGCCGCGTGGTGGGTGACATGAAGAAGGAAAACGAGAGCAGCGCGGCGTGGGTCGACTTCAACACCCTGGGCCACAGCTCAAGCACGCTCGACTTCCACTACTATATGGCAATACCATTGTCAACGCTCGGCACGACGGCTTCGCAGATTGAGTCGCGCGGCCTCGGCATCATGCTCGTGGCCACAATGGGCAAGTCGGGCATGGACTGCCTGCCCTACGACCTCACGATGAACGACAACGCCGACCAGGCCGACACCGAGTCGCAGGAGTTCAACTCGTTTGAGAAGAGCGACGCCGACAACATCACAGTGTCGTTCGCATACCTTGGCAAGAACGCTACCACGGGCGTAAGGAAGATAGACACCGACGCTAACAACGGCATGACAAACGTCTACACCACAAACGGCACTCTCGTGCGTGCCAACGTGGCGGTCTCAGAGGCTACCGAAGGCCTTGCTCCTGGCGTTTACGTAGTGAAGAACGCTCAAGGCAAGTATGCGAGGGTATTCGTAAAGTAACTCAAACATAGACCAATCATTACCGATTGAAGGGGGGACATTCGATTGGGATGTTCCCCCTTCTTCTCTTAGTGAAAGACCTGAAAAACAATAGTGACAATCCTAAAAAAAACAGCATATCAATAAATCTATGGATAAACATTACCTCAGGAAAATGTTTTTGGCGTTTGTGGCGGCGGCAGGCTTGTCGATGCCCGCATTTGCCGGAAACGACTTCAACTCAAATAGAACGGACTTCCGCGACGAGTCTATCTATTTCGTCATCACCACGCGCTTCTATGATGGCGACCCCAACAACAACGTGCTTTGTTGGGACAACCAGGCTGAACAGATCAAGACGGGCGACCCCTGTTGGCGTGGCGACTTCGCCGGACTGATAGACAAGCTCGACTACATCAAGGCTCTCGGCTTCACCGCCATCTGGATCACCCCCGTGGTGCAGAACGCGTCGGGCTACGACTACCACGGTTACCATGCCATGGACATGTCGAAGGTAGACCTGCGCTACGAGAGTCATAAGGGCAAGGGAAAATACGACGGCGGCAGCACGCGCGATGTCGACTTCCAGACCCTCATCGACGAGGCGCACAATAAGGGCATGAAGATCATCCTCGACATCGTGCTCAACCACACGGGCAACTTCGGTGAGGAGAAGCTCTGCAAGGAGTTCACGCGCAGTCAGAACATTCTCAATCAGGCAGACATCAACTCGTGCATGATTCCCAACGAGGATGTCATTGGCAGCGATTACCTCAACCTCGCGTCGGCAGCGCAGTATCAGCGCCGTCTTGCTCTCATGAAGAATACCGACGGACAGAACCACGACACCAAGAACTACTACCACCACGTGGCAAACTCCTGGAACTGGGACGAGATAACGCGTTGGTGGGGACAGATCGCCGGCGACTGCGTAGACCTCAACACGGAGAACCAAGCCGTCTGCCAGTACTTGGTCGACTGCTATGGCCAGTTCATCAAGATGGGTGTCGACGGTTTCCGCATCGACACCACAGGCCACATCTCGCGCCTGTCGTTCAACTCGTTCTTCATCCCGAAGTTCATCGAGCTGGGCGAGCAGTACAAGTCGAAACGTCTCAACCAGGCTCCGTTCTATATGTACGGTGAGTGCTGCGCGCGTTTCGGTGGCGTGACCTACCGCGACGATCCCCGCCTCTCCAGTTACTACTACACCTGGAAGTCGGATGCCACCAAGGTGGCGGCATGGCAGAGTGTCACCGCAGAAGACTGGGCAAGCGTAGAGGTGAAGGAAGGTGCCGACCCATTGCTCAACATGGTCACCTGCGACGAGGGCAAGACCCAGCCCACGAGCGACAACACCTTTATGCTCAACGGAGCCTATCACGAGCCCGACTACTCACAGGCGTCAGGCTTCAACATCATCGACTTCCCCCTGCACTACAACTTCAACAACGCTGCCTCGGCCTACAATCTGGCTTGCGACGGAGACAAGTACTACAACGACGCCTCTTACAATGTGGTGTATGTAGACAGCCACGACTACAGTCCGCAGCCCAACGACGGCATCCGCTTCAGCGGCGGCACCGACCAGTGGGCGGAGAACCTCTCGCTGATGTTCACCTTCCGTGGCATACCCTGTCTGTACTACGGTTCTGAGATTGAGTTCAGAAAGGGCTCGAAGATCGACAACGGCGCCAATGGCCCGCTCAGCGACACCGGCCGTGCCTATTTCGGCGGTTATATCACGGGCAACGTCAACGCGACCGACTTCGGCGAGTACACCGCCGACGGCAACGCCAACGTGACGCTCTCCTCCGACTTGGCGCAACATCTCATCCGTCTGAACAAGATTCGTCAGGCGGTGCCTGCCCTGCGCAAGGGGCAGTGGACCTCCGACGGCTGCACCGCCAACGGCGGCATCGCCTTCAAGCGTGCCTACAAGGACAGTTACGCCCTCGTGGCGCTCAACGGCGGCGCGACGTTCACCGGCTGTCCAAACGGCACCTACACCGACGTGGTGACAGGTCAGACCTATTCGGGCTCTACCATCACCGTCTCCGCTCCCACCAACCAAGGCCAGGTGCGCGTGCTGGTGAAAGACTGGACTGGCGGCAAGATCGGCGAGGACGGCCCGTTCATCTACGCCTCTTCGCCAAGCCACAAGTCAGGCGGCTCGTACGACGGCCAACAGGAAGCCGGCACCTCATATTACATCACTCCCGAGGACGCTTGCGGCGAGTCGGGGCTTACCTTCTCGCCCAACGGTGGCTCGTTCACAGCCGAGTCGCAGACCGTCAGCGTCAATCTCAATGAGGCGACAAGTGGCTGGTATCAGGTAAATGGCGGCACGAAGGTCAACGTCACAGGCTCCACGACATTCACCATCGGCGCAGGCGATCCGGCAGGCACCACTTACGAGGTGAGCTGGGGCGCGACAGCATCCGACGGCACTCTGACGACAGGCACCGTGACCTACAAGAAGGTGGGCGTTTACACGCCGACAGTCACCGAGGACGAGAAGTCAGTGTTCTACGAGACCGATGCCAGCAGCGTGCCAATTTGGGTATGGAACTCTTCAGCCAACTTCACCGGTGGCGACTGGAACAGCAAGCCCTCAATGGAATACATGGGTGTCACCGCGGCGGGACGCAAGGTCTACAAGTGGACTTATTCGGGCTCGGAGACATCAACCCCGACAGGCGTCATCTTCCTGCCCGACGGCACTCAGAGCAGCGACCTCACCTACGTGAACCACGGCTACTATATAGATAATGTGTATGACCACACCGTGGAGGCAGACCAGTCGACAGTGTCTTACAGCGTGTCGCCAGGTTCGACGACCTTCACCGATCCCATCACGGTGACCATCACTCCCAAGAACGGCACCGTGGTCTACACCACCGACGGCACCACGCCTACCACGTCAAGCAACCCCATCACCACGACCAAGACTCTCACCTTCAGGGCTACAACGACTCTCAACGTCGGCGTGGTGGAGAGTGGCAGTGTAAGCAATGTGAAGACTTACACCTATACCCACAAGGACCAACAAGCCATCACAATCTATGTAAAAGCCCCTTCCGCTCCTTATCTCTACGCCTGGACGCAAAACGGCACCGCCACGACTATCCTCAACGGCGAATGGCCGGGCACGGTGATGAGCAGTTACGTAACCGTCGACGGCACCAACTACTGGTACAAGGCGTTCAGCGATGTAGAGTCGTTGAACATCATCTTCAACATGGGCAACGGCTCTTGCCAGACTGCAGACATCACGGGCATCACCGCCGACAGATGGTTTGAATACGACGGCTCAAGGACAGCCAACGTGATTGACGTACCGACAGGCATCGACAATATCGACGCCGACGCGGCGCAAGGCGAATACGTGATCTACAACTTGCAAGGCGCGCGTGTGGCGAAGGTCAAGTCGGTGGAAGAGGCGATGAAGCAGATGCCTAAGGGTGTCTACATCGTCAAGGGCCGCAAGATCCTGGTCAAGTGACAAGAGTCCCTGCAAGGGGGCGCAGATTAAAAGCGTAGGGGTTCGCCCCTACGCTTTTTTATATGTTCCATAACATCATGTTGCGCAAACGTTTACACGCATGTTTCGCCATTTTTACCCCCCCCTACGCTGCCTTATCATTTTATTTTACTACTTTTGCTACCGAAGACCTGAAAACAGCCAGAAAAAAAACATAAAACTAAAAATAAATGAAAAGAATTTTTACTCTTTTATTGACTGCGGCATTGGCCCTATTGGTCGTTCCGCAAAAAGTGGCGG
Organism: Lachnospiraceae bacterium; assembly: GCA_963654295.1. GTDB lineage: Bacteria > Bacteroidota > Bacteroidia > Bacteroidales > Bacteroidaceae > Prevotella. The sequence goes on from CAVJZZ010000094.1 coordinate 8,044, forward strand.
CAGATACTGTCACCATCTACTTCGACAAACCCAGCAATTGGGGTACGCCCAAGGTTTGGATTTGGGATAATCAATGCAGCAGTGATGTTGATATTTTTGGCAAGACCTGGGCTACAAATGACCAAACTTGTACGGAAGTAAACGGGTTGTACAAATGGACAGGCGAAGTTAGGGATGTATCTACCTCAAAAGTGGTCTTCACGGATGGAAGCAAACAAACCCCAGCTTCTGACGGATATGCAGTTGAGGATGGTGCTTATTATAATAACACTGGCAAGGTGAACAAGCCCACCGTCACGATGACCGCTTCACAGGCTTTCTCCACGAAGCCTTTCTCCGTGAGCATCTCCGTGGCAGACGCCCCAACCGCCTACTACACGGTAAACGGCGGCTCGCAGGTGTCGTTCACCAGCAGCACAACGGTGTCTATCTCTAAGACCGCCACTGTCAAGGTGACCGCCGCCAACGGGAATATCATCACCGAGGAGTCGGCTACCTACACCTACGATGGTCCCCAAACATCGGGAGTGACCGTTTACCTGAAGAACGATGCCAACTGGGCAGCTCCCATCTACTGCTATGCTTATAGCAAGGATGAAACAAAGAAGAATGCTGACTGGCCTGGCGTACAGATGACGCTCGATGCCACTACTGGCTACTACACGCTTGACCTTTCGACCTATGG
>CAVJZZ010000095.1:0-8700 GCA_963654295.1 Lachnospiraceae bacterium
AACACAGGTTGGAACGGTACAGGCAAGCGTATCTCTATCCGCGACACACGTGGTATCATCGACGCTATCCTCGACCACTCTATCGACGCTGCTCCTACGAAGAACATCCCATTCTTCAACTTCGTAGTTCCTACACAGCTTGAAGGTGTTGATCCTAACATCCTCGATCCACGCGACACATACGCTGATGCTGCTCAGTGGGAAGAGAAAGCCAAGGATCTCGCTGCACGCTTCATCAAGAACTTCAAGAAGTATGAAGGCAACGAGGCCGGCAAGGCTCTTGTTGCAGCTGGTCCTCAGCTCTAATCATAGACAATATTCATTAGAATTGATACAAGTAAATCCCTCTCGGCAATCCACCGGGAGGGATTTTTCGTATAATCACAAGTATGGATACAGGCAAAACTCTAAACAGAACTTAAAAAAGGTGCTTGTAACCATTAAATTACATAATTCAAAGCGAAAAAAGTCGCTATTTGAGGATTTCTCATTAATTTTGCAGCTAAAACATAATATATAGTAGACCGAATGAAGGGAAAGTTTTTGTCTTTCACGTTGCTCCTTGCGACCATATTGCTGTTCGCCTCCTGCCTTGGCTCCGACCAGGACGAGGTGACTTACTACGGAGATACAGCCATCACCAGTTTCTCGCTTGGCACCATCAACCAGACTGTACATACCACCAAGAAGTATTCTGACGAGGATAGCACCTACACGACCACATTCGACGGAAGTGCATATTCCTTATATATCGACCAACTGAACGGATTGATATACAATGCCGACTCACTTCCCTGTGGGGCAGATGTGAGCAAGCTTGTGATAACCGTGGGCACCAAGAACAGCGGTGTGGCGGTCATCAAAAACGTAGACAATGACTCTCTGAAATACGTGAGCAGCACAGACTCTCTCGACTTCACCACACCCCGCACCATGTATGTCTATGCACAAAACATGCAAAGTGGCCGCAAGTATGAGGTGACCATCAACGTGCACAAGGAAATCGGCGACACACTGATCTGGCATGAGAAAAGTGCAAGCACCGAACTGGGTGCACTCAATGCGATGAGACTCATGGAAAACAACAATGTTCTCTTCGCCGTTGGTCAGCAAGACGACAAAACTGCCATTTATGCGACGGAAGACGGAGACAGCTGGACGCTCAAGTCAACCTTGGCTTCTGCCGATGCCTACAAGGGTGTCATCACAAGCGGAACAACCTTCTACGTCTATATGGACGGAAAGATAATGAAATCCGAGGATGGCTGTACGTGGACAGAAGTGGCTACCAACGATGGCATCAGCCGCCTGCTCGGAGCCAGCAGAAATGCAATCTACGCCCTCGGTACAGACCATAAGATTTTTGTTTCCACAGACGGTGGAAGCACATGGACTGCCGACAACATGGAAGACAACGCAGACCTGTCACTTGTACCCGATGAGGACATCAGCATGATAACCATGCCGGTGAAGACCAACGACAATATGTATAAGGTCGTATTGATAGGAAAGTGCAGCAATGATGCGGCACCAACCGAAAAGGTTTGGACTAAAATCATCAACGAAAGTGGCGATAACCACGCCTTTGAATGGACTTTCCTTCCACAAGAAGGAAACAGGTATGTTGCCCCACAACTTGCAGGTTTCACAGCCTTCGGATATGACGGAGGCATCGCTGCGCTTGGAGGCAACGGAGAGAACGGCAGCACCGCTACAGCTTTCTCGCAGTTCTACTTCAGCCAAGACGAGGGCATCACCTGGAAGAGCCACACGCAGATGATTTTGCCAAAGAACTTCGAAAGCGAATGTAACGCCGACAACTTTGCCATCACTGCCGACCACGCCAACCGCATTTGGATTGTCAGTGGAACCAACGGAAAGGTTTGGTGCGGACGCATCAACCGCCTGGGATGGGCAAGACAAGACTAACGGCATAACACCGGAAACATATGAAACAACTACTGCTGGTACTTCTCCTGTTGTCGGGTGCCGTGAAAAGTCACGCACAGACCGATGACATATACCGTATGGAGATAGGAGCAGGAGTAGGACTGTCGGGATATTTGGGTGACTTCAACGGTTCGCTGACCAAAGATTTGCAACCGATGGGATCTATCATCGGACGCTACCTATTCAATCCATATTCCGCAGTCAAAATGAATGTGAGCTATGGCAAACTGAAAGGAACATCTACGGACAATCCCACGTATTATCCAGAATTCAAGGATTACAAATATGAGTTCAACAACACACTCATTGACGTGGGAATGTCCTATGAATACAACTTTTGGCCTTACGGTACAGGACGCGACTACCGAGGTGCACAGAGGCTGACGCCTTTCATTTCCGGAGGACTCGGATTCACCATGGTATCAGGAATCAAGAGTGCCTTCACCGCTAACCTGCCGATTGGACTCGGTGTGAAATACAAGTTGGGCGACCGCACCAACATCGGACTGGAATGGGCCATGCACTTCTCGTTGAGCGATGAACTTGACGGTGTGAAAGACCCCTATACAATAAAAAGTAGTGGACTGTTCAAGAATACCGACTGTTACAGCACGTTGCAGTTGACATTCACCTACAGTTTCATGGCAAAATGTAAAACTTGTCACAATGCAGACGAATAATATAGATATGAACCGCATCCCCGAGCATATCGCCATCATCATGGACGGCAACGGTCGCTGGGCGACCGAACGGGGAAAGGAAAGAAGCTACGGCCATCAAGCCGGCGTGGATGCTGTGAGACGCATCACTGCCGAATGTACACGTTTGGGCGTGAAATACCTCACCCTCTACACCTTCTCGACCGAGAACTGGAGCCGACCAGAACAGGAGATATCCGCCTTGATGGGATTGGTGCTCACTTCGCTGGAAGACGAGATATTCATGAAGAACAACGTGCGTTTCAGATGCATCGGTGACATCGACCGTCTTGCACCCGAAGTGAAGGCGAAGCTCCAGGAGACCGAAGCGCATACTGCCGGAAATACGACTATGACCATGGTCGTGGCGCTGAGCTATTCCTCACGTTGGGAAATCACGAAAGCTATGCACGATATAGCCGAGGCTTGCAAAGACAAGAAAATGGATATTGCCGACATCACCGAGCAGACCATTTCTGAACGTCTGCAAACCAACTTTATGCCAGACCCGGATTTGCTGATCCGTACAGGTGGCGAGCTGCGCATCAGCAACTACCTGTTGTGGCAAATTGCCTACTCGGAACTTTACTTCTGCGATACCTACTGGCCCGACTTCAGCGAGTCGGATCTGCGACTTGCCATTGCGAGTTATCAGAATCGCCAACGTAGGTTCGGAAAGACAGAGGCTCAGGTGGAGAACGAATAAGAAAAAGAATCAAACAGACAGATAAACAGAGAGGAATGAAGCATTCTCAGATGAAAAACATTAAGGTGAAGGGCAGATGGAACCTGTCTTCCTTGTTGCTGTTGGCTTCGCTGACAACAACAGGAAATGTGGCAGCACAGGAAAAGGTCTTGAACCCAGACATCTCTTACGCCGGATCAGCACGCAGCTGTGTGCTGGGCGGTCTTGCCGTTTCAGGAGTGGAAGGCTATGAGGATTATACACTGACCGGTATTTCCGGACTGCAAGTCGGACAGGAGATCACACTGCCTGGCAACGAGATATCGGATGCTGTGAAACGCTACTGGCGTCACGGCCTTTTCTCGGAAGTATCTATCGCCTGCGACTCTATCGTAGAGGATAAAGCCTACCTGCACATTTATCTGAAAGTTCGTCCCCGTGTGTCGTCTATCAACTACATCGGCTTGAAGAAGTCGGAGCGTGACGACATGGACCAGAAACTCGGTTTGATCAAGGGCGCACAGATTACGCCCAACATGATCAACCGCGCCAAGTTGCTTGCCAAGAACTATTTTGACGACAAAGGCTACAAGAACGCAGAGATTACCATCAACCAGCGCGAAGACGTAAGCCAGAAGAACTATGTCATCCTCGACATCGATGTGGACAAGAAAGAGAAGATGAAGGTGCGCCAGATTATCATCGAAGGAAACAAGGAACTGGCAAGCAGCAAAATCAAAGGCGGACTGTTCAAGAAAGGAGCATTCGCAAAGACACACGAAGCCGGCAAATTGTCTACATTCCTGAAAGCGAAGAAATATACTCCAGAGCGCTTCGATACAGACAAGAAAAATCTCATCAGCAAATACAACGAGCTCGGTTATCGTGACGCCACCATCGTGAAAGACAGTGTGTGGAACCACGACAGCAAGCACGTAGACATCTACCTGAAAGTGGATGAAGGCAAGAAATACTATATCCGCAACATCACATGGGTGGGCAACACCGTCTATTCCACCGACTATCTGAGTGCTGTATTCGGCATGAAGAAAGGTGATGTATACAACCAGAAGCTGATGGACAAGCGACTGAAGGACGATGACGATGCCGTGGGCAACAATTATTGGAACAACGGTTACATCTTCTACCAGCTCGACCCGACCGAAGTGAACATTGTGGGAGACTCTATCGACCTCGAAATGCGTATCCGTGAGGGTGAGCAAGCTCATATCAACCGCGTGCGAATCAACGGTAACGACCGTCTTTATGAGAACGTTGTACGCCGTGAGCTCCGCACAAAGCCAGGTGACCTTTTCTCTAAGGAAGCCTTGATGCGTTCCGCCCGTGAAATCGCATCCATGGGACATTTCGACCAAGAGAAAGTGAACCCTGACGTGAAGCCAAACTATGACGACGGTACCGTGGACATCAATTGGGACCTCGAACAGAAATCCAACGACCAAGTAGAGTTCTCTCTGGGTTGGGGACAGACGGGTGTGATTGGCCGCATCGGCTTGAAGCTTAACAACTTCTCGATGGCCAACCTGTTCAACAAGAACAAGGAACACCGTGGCATCATGCCTATCGGAGACGGTGAAGTGCTCTCGCTCGGCGCTCAGACCAACGGTACCTACTACCAGTCATACAACGCATCTTATTCTACCAGCTGGTTTGGCGGCAAGCGCCCTATCCAGTTCAGTGTGGGTGCCTACTTCTCGAAGCAGACCGACGTGTCGAGCACCTATTATAATAGTGCTTGGCAAAACAACTACTACAACTATTATGGTGGCTACGGCTATTACAACAACTACTATAACAACTACGAGAACTATTACGACCCCGACAAATATGTGAAACTGTTCGGTGTGTCTCTCGGTTGGGGTAAGCGCCTGCGCTGGCCTGACGACTACTTCCAGCTCTCTGCCCAGTTGGCTTTCACACGCTACTCGCTGAAAAACTGGCAGTACTTCCTCATTACAAACGGTAACTGTAACAACCTCAACTTGAGCATCACGCTCTCACGTCAGTCTACCGACAACCCCTACTTCCCGCGCAAGGGATCGGAATTCGAGGCATCCGTAACGATTACCCCGCCATGGTCGAAGTGGGACGGCAAGGACTACAAGAACCTCGCCACCGACAGCAAATCGGCAACATACATCCGCGAACAGCAGGAGAAATATCGCTGGATAGAGTATCACAAGTGGAAGTTCAAGTCAAAGACCTACACCGCACTGAGCGGCGGTCAGAAGTGTTTCGTGTTGATGACCCGCGTGGAAATGGGTATCCTCGGCAGCTACAACAAGTATAAGAAATCTCCTTTCGAGACCTACTATATGGGTGGTGACGGTATGAGCGGCTACTCCACCGGCTATGCAGAAGAGACCATCGGACTCCGTGGTTACGAGAACGGCTCACTGACGCCATACGGTGCAGAGGCATATGCCTACGACCGCTTTGCACTTGAACTCCGCTATCCGTTCCTCTTGGGCAATACCACCATCTATGGCTTGGGCTTCGTGGAAGCCGGTAATGCCTGGACGGAGACCAAGAAATTCAATCCGTTCGACATGAAACGTTCCGCAGGTGTCGGTGTGCGTATCTATCTGCCTATGGTGGGTCTGATGGGTATCGACTGGGCGTATGGCTTCGACAAAGTCTGGGGCACAAAGGGTGGCAGTCAGTTCCACTTCATCCTCGGACAAGAATTCTAACAAGAACATCCGTTTCTCATAAAAACAGGAGGATTCGCTTATGAAAAAATTAATGTTGATGTTCGTCATGGCAATCAGCGCCTTGACGGCAAGCGCACAGAAGTTTGCGCTCGTAGACATGGACTATATACTGAAGAACATCCCCGCCTATGAGCGCGCCAACGAGCAACTGAACCAAGTGTCGAAGAAGTGGCAGGCAGAGGTGGAAGCCCTCAACACCGAGGCGCAGACACTCTATAAAAACTACCAAAACGAGGCTGTCTTCCTCTCGCAAGAGCAAAAGAAGACCAAGCAAGACGACATCATGAAGAAAGAGAAACAAGCCAGCGAACTGAAGCGCAAGTATTTCGGTCCAGAGGGCGAACTCTTCAAGAAGCGCGAGAGTCTCATGTCGCCCATACAGGACGAGATTTACAACGCGGTGAAAGAGGTTGCCGAACTGCGTGGCTACTCGCTCGTCATCGACCGTGCCTCAGACAACGGCATCGTCTTCGGTTCGCCCAAGATAGACATCAGCAATGAAGTGCTCCAGAAACTGGGCTACTCATCCAATTAAGACACACTCGAGATTAAGAAACAAAATTTATAACAAAACAACAAACGACAATGAAAAAGATCATGATGATGTTGATGCTGTTTGCACCGCTCTCTCTGTTCGCACAGAAGTTCGGACACATCGACGCACAGGCAGTATTGGCACAGATGCCAGAGGCTATCAAGGCCAATGGTGAAATCCAGGCAACCGTAAAGCAGTATGAGAACGATCTCAAAGCGCTGCAGGACGAGTTGCAGCGCAAGGCTCAGGACTACGACAAGAACAAGTCGACCATGAACCAGACCAAGCAGCAGGAGACAGAAAAGACTCTGAACGACATGTATCAGAAGATACAGCAGACCTATCAGGACAACCAGCAGGCCATCCAGAAGATGCAGCAGGAGAAAATCCAGCCCATCACAACAAAGCTCGTCAACGCCATCAAGAACGTGGGCAAGAACGGTGGTTATGTCTACATCATGGACGTAAACTCTGGTATCCCCTACGTAAGCGAGACCCTGAGCAAGGATGTTACAGCCGAAGTGAAGGCTGAGCTCAACAAAATGAAGTAATCAACAGCCGGGGCAAACCCGTCTGACAATCAAAAAAATGCGGGGGCAGGCTATCGTAATGCCTGCTCCCGCTTTCTTTTCACAACTGATTTAATAGAAGAAACGATGAAGAAACTTTGTCTGCTATTCCTTTTGACTGTGCTGCCGTTGCTGGCAAGCGCACAGGAAATCAAGTTCGGCTACTTCAGCTATGCCGAAGTGCTTGCCTCCATGTCCGACAAGACGATTGTAGAGAAAAACCTCTCCGACTTGCGCAGCAAGTATGAAGCCGAGACAAAACGGGTGGAAGATGAGTTCAATACCAAATATGAACAGTTCCTTGAAGGTCAGCGCGACTTCGCGCCCACCATTCTGCAGAAGCGCCAAGCCGAACTGCAAGAGCTGATGAAGAAGAACATCGCCTTCAAAGCCGAGGCTCAGCGCTTGCTCAAGCAAGCTGAAGAAGACGCTTACGCCCCACTCCGCCAAAAGATATTGGCTGCTGTGCAGCGCATTGGCAAGGAGCGCCAGCTCGCCTTTGTCCTCAACACCGACCATGATGCCTGCCCCTATACGGCTCCTGGCATGGGCGAAGATATCAACCTTCTCGTCAAAGACGCACTCAAATGAAATATTTTCCTGGAGAACCTGGTCCCATCGGTATCTTTGATTCAGGTTATGGCGGTCTGACCATTCTGCACGGCATACGTCAATTACTGCCCGAATACGACTATCTCTACTTGGGAGACAACGCCCGTGCGCCCTACGGGTCACGGTCGTTCGACGTGGTCTACCAGTTCACGCGGCAAGCTGTGCTTAAGCTGTTCTCCATGGGATGCCATCTGGTCATTCTCGGTTGCAACACGGCTTCTGCCAAGGCATTGCGCAGCATCCAGCAACGCGACCTTCCCCAACTTGCTCCCGACCGCCGCGTGTTAGGCGTCATCCGTCCTACGGCAGAGATTATCGGTTCCCTCACCACAAGCCGCCATGTGGGCGTCTTGGCAACAGAAGGAACCATCAAGAGCGACAGCTATCGGTTGGAAATACAGAAGTTGCATCCCGACATCGCTGTCTCTGGTGTGGCTTGTCCCCTATGGGTCCCCATCATTGAGAACAACGAAGCAGACGGACCGGGTGCCGACTATTTCGTGAAGAAGCGTATTGACGCACTGATGCGCACCGACCCAGAGATTGATGCCATCATCCTTGGCTGCACCCACTATCCGTTGCTCATGCCCAAGATACTGAAATATGTACAGCCAGGCGTACGCATCGTTCCACAAGGCGAGTATGTGGCAGACAGTCTGAAGCAGTATTTCGAGCGTCATCCCGACATGGAACGTTCATGCACGAAAGGCGCTACTGCCCGCTATTTCACCACAGAGAATCCCGACAAATTCAAGGAAAGCGCCAAGATTTTCCTCCACGAAGACGTGAATGTACAACACATCGACCTGGAATAATTCTGATTTTATCAGGTGACTTTAATCTGCAGGATTCTGCCTACAACACCTCGTCCATCCTCACCATCTTTCCTGCCACAAACTGCATGATGATCTTGTGG
>CAVJZZ010000096.1:0-8626 GCA_963654295.1 Lachnospiraceae bacterium
TTTTATCGCTTTTCAATAGTTGTTCAATCGTTGTTCAAATGCAAGCCTAAACGCTCTTCTTGTCTAAAAAGATAAACGGCAACGTCTTTTCCTGAAATTTGTCGCCTTGTTTCCACTCGGTGTTGTCCTCCGTAAACTCCGCGCCCATCAGCAGGTCGGTCGTGATGGTGTCACCGTTGCTCGGGTTCCCATAAGCCACCACAATGTCAATGCTGATGTCCAAAATGTCACCGCCACCTGCGCTCCGCAGCGATTCATATTCGCTCTGCGTCAGCGTAATCTCGCCGTCATAGCTCTTGTTGCCGCGCTGTATGCTGTGGGGCTTGTTGCCCTTTGCGTGGAGCAGCTCTTTTTCTTGCTTCGCGTTGTATTTCACGCCACGTAGCCCCGTAATCGGGCGGCCAGCGGCCACCACGCTCACGTCGCTCCATTCATATTCTCTTGAGTTAAACATCTTCTTTGCCTCCTTTCTAACTTGTCGTTGTCACTTGAAATCCTAGGCTCACGTCCACATAGCGGGCATAGCCGTAGGGCCTTACCTTCAACACCACTTTCACCGTGCTGGTCGATAACACGTTCTGAGTCGTGTCTATCTCGCAAACGCAGCCCTCACCGTCGCTGCCGCCGCTCAACTCGCCGTTGGCGGTCATCTTCTGGTTGATTGCGGTTTCCACCGTTTGTTGCCAGCTTTTCACCACGCCAATGTCGAGCGTACCGTCTTCGTTCACCTCTAGCTCGTCCAAGAGCATGTCGAGCAGGGTGTCATAGGCCGTGCGGTAGGCTTTGTCTATCACTCTTCGGTGGGCCAGGTGGGCGTAGTCGCCGGTCGGGTCGCAGGCTAGGTTGTCGTCGGCCCAGTAGTAGCCGCTCCTGCCAACATACTTGCGAGCCACCAGGTAGCCTTTCTCATAGAGTTTCCTTACGCTCTCGCCCGCTTCGTCTATCTTCTTCTCGCCAACATACATCTCCAGGGGCTTCAGGCTTCCGTCTTTCACTCGGCCCACATTGCGCTGCACGCTCACGCTCGCCGCACGGCCTAGCAACGTGCCAATGCACGCACCGTTCGTGCTCGGAGCGGTGTCGCTCACCACAATGCCCACACGGTCCCAATTTTCTTGCGTCAGGTCGTGCAGCTCGGTGGTCTCGGTGTAGTTGCGACCTTCCAACAGAAACACCATCGGGGCGTAAAGCTCGGTCGTCGCCCACTCGCCTAGCTGTTGAGCTTTGGGGGCGGCGGTCAACACGTCCTTGGCTATGCCTTCTTGGCTCGTGTCGGTCGACAGGGTGTTAACGTTGGCCACGCCCACGCCGCGGAGCGCGCCGTTCTCTTTTTCTACGAGCCAGCGAACGCTCCCGGCTGAGGTCTTCGTGTAGTCGAGCAGCGCGGTCATCGTCGTGCCGGGGCTCACGCCCATCACAACGAGCTTCACACCGCTACCGGCTTCGTCATAAAACTCCGACAGCTGCTTCCACAACACAGCGTTGTTATCTTCCGTCACGCCCAATGCCTGCACACTGTCCATGCTGGTCACCTCATACGCCGTGTTCAGCGCAAAGGTGCTACCAACGGTGGCAGCGCCGCACACCAGGGCAAACAGTCCGTCGGGGCTGTCTCCCACGGTGCCGAGTTGCCCCGTCAGAAACTGTATTTTTACTCTAGGTAGTTGCATAGCTTATCCTTGCTTCTAGGGGTTAGGAGGCGGCGCTCTCTGCAATGAGATACACGCCTTTCTTGTCATAGCGACGGGGGTTGCCGCCCACTCTCACGAGGAACGAGTAGATGTCGCCGTAATACTGGGGGTCGTCTTCGTTCGAAAACATCTTCACCTCGCCCAAGGCGCGGCTCACGCATTGCTCTTGCCAAGCCAAACCGGCGGCGAGCTCGTCGGCCTCGGCGCTCTCTTCCCACTTGATCAGGGTCTGCCCGTCGGCTTTCACGCGCAACACTTGTGAGCGTTGCATAATGTTGAAGCCATACAACTGGCCCATGATGCCTTTGCCCACGTTGGCCACGGCTTGAAATGACGAGAGTTCCTTGTCGGTCAGGTCGTCAAGAAGGTCGGCGTATTGCACAGCGTCGAGCAGCATGTAGCGGCCTTCGGCGGGCACGTCGTCCACGTTCATCTTCACCATCGCTTCCATCACCACGTCTTTGGTGAACTTCTTGCGGTTGCCGGTGGCGGTCGTCGAGGTGTGGGCCTTGCGAGAGGCACCACTGGTGCTCAAAGTGTTGGCGTCTTTGGCCCAACGGTAGAGCAAATTCTGAGCGGCTACTTTCTGCAGCTGCTGGCGGTCGTTGCTCAACACGCTGTTGCGCTTGTCGTAGCTCAACTCCACCGTGTCGATGTTCGGAATGTAGATGGGGTTCGTGGTCAACTCGTCCATGTCGTAGGTCAACTCATTGTCGGTGCGCTGGCTCACGCTGGCGGGTTTCTTCGTGCGGTTGATCTCTACGCCCGAGGCGCTGCCCGCGTTGGGAATGTGTACGGTCTTGTAGCTCACGAAGGTCGAGTCGTCGATACTCTTCGAGGCAAACGAATTGTCGGGATAGAAGTTCTCTACAATCGTGTTTAGCCAGATTTGTTTGTTTAATGCCATGTTCGTTTCTTTTTTGTTTAATTACTCCTTAGTTGTTATAATCCACGCCGAAGCGTTCTTTGTATTTTGCGGCAAACAGGGTCGCGTCGCTGTTCTTCAACACGCCCAGCAAGCCGCACTTGTCTAGCTCGTCCCAGCTCTTGTTGGCAAAGCTGCCGCTGACGGGTTGGTCCTCAATGTAGGCCGAGGCGCGCATCTGGGGCTTCTGTCCTTTCATGCCGTTGATCAGGGCTTCGGCGTTCGCGCGGTCGCTCTTCATCAACGCTTTGAAGGCGGCCACCTGGTCCTTGCTGAGCTTGCCGTCGCTCACGGCTTTGTTCACAATGGCTTCCACCTCGGCGGCTTCCGCGGCGTCGGCCTTGGCCTTGTAGGCTTGGTTCGCTTTTTCCAAGGCTTCGGCCTTGGTGGCTTGGTTCTCTAGCTGGCGGGCTTTCATCAAAAGCTCGGCCTCGCCCTCCACGTCTTTGAACGAGGGCATCTTCTTCAGTTCGTCTAATAATGCCATGTCTTTATTTAGGGTTTGGGGCTGCGCGTGCAGCCGGTTATTGAAATACTGGTATACTTCGCCTGCCGTGCGGGGCTCCACGTCGGGCTTCTCGCCCATGTCGTATAGCCCGTCGGCCAACTTCATCGTCACGGCTTCTTCGGCACTGATCCAGTGGTCTTTCTCGTCGAAGTAGCGGGCGGTCACTTCTTGGGCGTCGAGGCCGCAGCGCTGGGCTATCATTCGGGCTAGGTCGCCTTGAAGGGTCTCCATCATCGTGGCGGTCTGACGCAGGGCGGAGGCGTTGCCCCAAGTGCCGCCGCTAACGGCATGCAGCATCAGCTTCGCGTAGGGCGACATATACAGGGGCTTGCCGCACAGGGCGATGATGCCGGCTATGCTGGCGGCCACGCCGTCCACATAAATGGTAATGTCGGCTTTCGATGTGCGCAGGGCGTTGTAGATGGCGATGCCGCTAAACACATCGCCGCCGTTCGAGTTGATCCTTACGTCTATCTTGTCGTATTGGGCTTGAAGCGACAACAGCTCGCTCACCACTCTTCCGCTGTCCACTTTCTGGCCGTCGCCAACGTCGCCATATAAGAGGATGGCCACGGAGCCGTCGCCGGGTATGGTATTGAAAAACTTCATCTCGCGTCTTTTTATAATTGTTGCGACTGCAAAATTCCATAAAAATCCTACCGCCTGCAAACCGCGTTTTTATCGTATACGCAGAAAACGTTATCGTCACTTTTTCTAGCGTCATCATAAAAACACGGTTTGAAACGCCAAACGAAATTGCAGAACTTTGCACTACGATTAATTTTACATCTTATGACGAAAAGCTACATCGACAAAAAGGGCATCGCACAGTCGCTCTTTCTCAATGGCTCGTTCACGCAAGAGGAAATCGCGGCGAAGGTGGGCACCACCCGACAAACGGTTTCACGATGGGTGCGCGACGGGGCGTGGGAGGAACTGAAGGCTTCGCGCACCATCACCACAGAGCAGCTCATAGCGCAATATAAACGCCAACTTGCTGAAATCAACAAGCGCATCGAGGCGCGCGAACCGGGCAATCGTTTTCCAACCGCAGAGGAGGCGGATGCCATCGTGAAAACGGCGGGGGCGGTAAAGAAACTGGAGCAGGACATCGGCGTGTCGGATTGTGTCTCCGTGGGCATGCGCTTCCTCGCGTGGCTACGGCCGGTCGACGCGGCGGCTGCAGCCACTTTCAACGACTATTTTGATGCCTTCATCAAAGACCAGGCGGGGAGGGCCCGTAAGTGATGGCTACTGCAAAAGAACGACAGGCGCTGGCCGTCTGGGAGGAGTTCCACAAAAGTCTCCTGCGTGGGGTCGAGGTCGATAACAGTCTCACCCGGCAGGACATCGAACGACGACGGGCGCAGCTGGAACGAGACCCCATAGAGTGGATCAAGTTCTTCTTCCCGGCTTACGCTAAATATGAGTTCGCACCATTCCACATCAAGGCCATTCGACGGGTCATTGCCAACGACGAGTGGTACGAGGTGCTTTCCTGGTCGCGTGAGCTGGCGAAGTCTACGGTGGCCATGTTCATACTCATGTATCTTACGCTCACCCGACGCAAGCGGTTCGTGGCGTTGGCCTCGGCTACTATCGACTCGGCAAAGCGGTTGCTCTTGCCGTTTAAGGTCAATTTTGAGTCGAACCCGCGCATAAGGCAGTTCTATGGGGAGCAGCCAACCGTAGGACAGTGGACCGACTCGGAGTTTTCTTGCCGCTGTGGGGCAAAGTTTATCGCGCTGGGCGCAGGCTCTGCTCCGCGTGGCATGCGCAACGAGGCCATCCGGCCAGACATCCTTTATTTCGACGACTACGACACCGACGAGGATTGCCGCAACCCAGTCACGCTCGACAAAAAGTGGGAGTGGGCGGAGCATGCGCTTTACCCTACGCGTTCCATCTCGGAGCCTACGCTAGTACTGTGGTGTGGCAACATCATCGCTAAAGACTGCTGCATCTCGCGAGCGGGTAAACTGGCTAACTCGTGGGACATCGTAAACATTCGCGACAGCCAAGGACGTTCCACGTGGCCGCAAAAGAATAAGGAGGAGCAAATCGACCGCATTCTCTCAAAAATATCGGTCAAGGCGCAGCAGGGGGAGTATTTCAACAATCCCGTGGCGGAGGGCAAAATCTTCAAAAACCTTCCGTATGGAAAGGTGCCGCCGCTATCGAAGTTTCGTTTCCTCATTGCCTATGGCGACCCGGCTTATTCGGATTCGCGAAAGAAGGCGTCGTCTACCAAGGCACTGGTACTGGTGGGTAAACTGAAAGGGGTTTATTATGTCATCAAGGCGTTCCTCGCACGGGAGACGAATGCGAATTTCATCTCCTGGTATTTCGCCATGGACGACTATGTGGCACGAAAGGCGACGGTCTATTTCTACATGGAGAACAACAAACTGCAGGACCCGTTCTTTAATCAGGTCTTCCGACCGCTCCTCCGAGAGCAGTGCCGCGATCGGCATCGCGAGCTTTACATCAAGGGCGACGACCGAAAGAAAACGGATAAGGCCACGCGTATCGAGGCGAACCTCGAACCGATCGACCGAGAATGCCGATGGGTCTTCAACGAGCAGGAACGCGACAACCCCATGATGCAGGAACTGGTCAATCAATTCAAACTCTTCGAACTGACGTTGCCGTATCCGGCCGACGGACCGGATGCCGTGGAGGGGGCGGTCACCATCTCCGACCTCAAAACGGCGGAGATGGAACCTACTTACACGGTTTCTTATCGGGAAATCAATGAGGACAACCCTTACAGAATGTAACTTTTTAATAACGGATTCTTATGGACAACTTTATCGATATTTCTGACTACGACGCTTCCATCCATCGCGACATCCTCGATGCGCTCCTGCGAAAGGACACCACGGCTTACGACCCGCAAATCATCGAGGTTTGCGAGGATCGAGCGGTGGCGGAGATGCGCTCGTATCTCAACAAAACTTACGACTGCGACACTATCTTCTCGGCACGGGGCGAGGAGAGGCATGCGCTCATCCTCATGTTTGCCATCGACATCGCGGTCTTCCACATCTTTTGTCAGCACAATCCCTATAAGATTGCGAAAATCCGACAAGACCGCTACGACCGGGCCATTGAGTGGCTCAAAGGGATCATGGCGGGCGACATCACGATTGATGGGGCACCTACGCTGCCAGAGGAGGAACTGGCGGACAACTCGCGATGGCAAACTGCGGCCGACGAGGTGCGGCCTGTTTTTCTCTGATTAACTCTTTATCATTATGGCTAAGAAAAATCTAAAGGCGCAGAGGGCGGCACGGGCCTCGCAAAAGCGCATCACGCAAGGGGGCATGCTCACCTCTCCGGGGCAACGCCAACCCGACATCGTGCTTCAAATGCCCGAAGTCTTCTTCTTCGACATGGCGGCTTACATGGCCTCGGTCAAGTCGGCGCAGGGCATCGACTATTCTAATCGCGTCCGACTCTACGATATGTACGAGTCGGCACTGCTCGATCTGCATCTCTCGGGGGTGCTGGCAAAACGCTTGCGGGGGGTCACGCGTATTCCGATTGAGTTCCAGCGCAACGGGGAGCCGGATGAGGAAATCAATGCGCAAATTCGCTCGCCATGGTTCAAGCAGTTCCGAAAGGACTGTGTGCTGGCGGAGTTCCATGGCTTCTCGCTCATGCAGTTCTGGCGCGACGACGAGGGCTTCATCCGCTACGACCTCATCAACCGAAAGCACTACGATCCTATCCACCGCCGCATCCTGAAATATCAGGGGGAAATCGATGGCATTCCCGTCGAGCAGTTCCCTAACATGCTGTTTGTGGGAAAGGAGCGTGAACTGGGCATCTTTGCGGAATTGCTTCCAGCTGTGCTTTATAAGCGGGGAGACATGGCGGATTGGGCGCGCTTCTGCAACATCTTTGGCATGCCGATTCGAGAGTATACCTACGACGCAGGCGATGAACAGGCGCGGCGCAGACTGATTGCGGAGGCGCGCTCGCAAGGGGCGAATGCGGTCTACATCCATCCGAAGGACTCGGAACTTACGCTCATCGAGGCGGCTAACAAGTCGGGGTCCTCGGAACTTTACAAGACGTTTGCGGAGTATTGGGACAGCAAAATTTCTATTCGGGTGCTGGGCAACACGCTCACCACTGATGCGAAGGAGACGGGCACGCAGGCGCTTGGTGAAGTGCACAAGGAGGAGGAGGACGAGATGAATGCCGACGACCGCGACTTCATCCTCGATATTCTCAACTATGATATGCGACAAATCTTTGCCGACCTCGGCTTTAACGTCGAGGGAGGGGAGTTTGTCTATGCGAAGAAGGATAAAATCAATCCGTCACAGCAGATTGACATCGTGCAGAAACTGGCATCCATGGGCCTCCCCATCGACGACGACTATCTCTACGAAACGTTCTGTATTGCGAAACCAGAAAACTACGACGAACTCAAAGCGCAAAAGGAGGCAGAGAGAGCAGCTATGCGAGAGGCACTCAACCAATCGCAAGGCAACGATGAAGAAGACAACAACAAAAAGCCTGATGAGCCTAGTAAGCCCAATGAGCCTAAAAATAACGTTCAATCAACGCTCAAAAACCATTTGAGAGGTTTTTTCGGACTCGCCCCAGACAAAGGGGCGGATACCGACTTCTAATCGACCAGCTCTACTACAACGGATCATGCAGCTGTTGTTCGGGGCATTTCCATAATGCCGCGCCGTCGTTCTCGTTCTCAACGGAGGTGTTGCAGCAATACCTCCGCGCCATTTACAAGGGCTTCGACACTTCCCAAGCCATTGAGCCTACCATGTGGCGAGAGGTGCTCCGCATCCTCAACGAGGCTACGGTCGATGGATTGATGCAAAGCAATACGCCTACCCACGAGGAAAGCTTTCTTGCTGCGCTCAAACACTCCAACGAGGTTTTTGCCGCATTCAAGGTGCATGCCATGTCGCAGAGCATGGCGGCGAAGCTGCTCAACCCAGATGGCTCGCTCAAACCCTTCCGGCAGTGGGCAGACGATGTGAAGGGCATCTCTTCGCATTATGTCGGGGCGTGGCTACAGACGGAGTACGACACGGCCATCATTCGGGCGCACAACGCGGCTGACTGGCAACAGTTCCTGCGTGACGCCGACGTCATGCCAAATCTACGGTGGATGCCGACTACATCGCCTAAACCCGAGAGCAGCCACCGAGCCTTCTGGGAACGAAAACTGACGCTACCCGTCGCTGACCCGTTCTGGGATGAGCATCACCCGGGCGACCGGTGGAACTGTAAGTGCTCGCTGGAGCAGACTGACGACCCGGCCACGCCCGAACTAAAAAAGGAGTTCACGGGAGAGGCTCCGCAACCGGGGTTGACCAACAACCCGGGGAAGGATGGGCATACTTTCTCGCAGGATCATCCTTACTTCCCTAAGTCGTGCAGTGCGTGCCCCTTCAACAAGGGAGTAAAAAACAGGGCGAAAACGCTTTTCAAAAACGAGAAAAAGCATTGCTATGAGTGCAG
>CAVJZZ010000097.1:0-8525 GCA_963654295.1 Lachnospiraceae bacterium
GCACCAACATCATCACACCCGAACTCTCCATCATCACCAACCTCGCCACACCTCGTTGACTTCCGCGAGCGCATCCGCGTGAACGGCATTCCGGTGAGCCAGCAATATGTAATCGACTTCGTGGAACGTGAACGTGCGTTCTTCGAACCGCTTCATCCTTCGTTCTTTGAACTGACCACCGCTATGGCGTTCCATTACTTTGCAGAGCAAGGCGTAGACATAGCCGTTATCGAAGTAGGACTGGGCGGCAGGCTCGACTGCACCAACATCATCACACCCGAACTCTCCATCATCACCAACATCAGCTTCGACCACACCCAGTTTCTTGGCAACACACTCGCCAAGATTGCCGGCGAGAAGGCAGGCATCATCAAGCCAGGCATCCCCGTGGTTGTCGGCGAGACGACAGAAGAGACGCGTCCCGTTTTTCAGCAGAAGGCAGCAGCCGTGAACGCCCCTATCCTCTTCGCCGAGGAAGCACCCGAGGTGACGGAATCCCACATCTCAGTCCCGGCGGGAATGGACTACGCCACACGCTCGTTCGGCACGCTGCACGGCGAGTTGGGCGGCATCTATCAGCAGAAGAACACCAACACGGTGCTCTGCGCCGTCAGGGAACTGATGCGACAAGGTGTCGTGAAAAACAAGGAATCTGTAGCCGACGGACTGGCGTACGTGTGCCAACGCACCGGACTCGCAGGACGCTGGCAACAGTTGCAAACCTCGCCCCGTGTGGTGTGCGACACAGGTCACAACGCCGGCGGATGGCAATACCTGAGCCGGCAGATAGCCGCACAAAACTGCAAGCAGTTGCGCATCGTCTTTGGCATGGTAGACGACAAAGACATCGATACCGTGATGGGCATGATGCCACAACATGCCATCTATTATTTCACGCAGGCAGCCACCCACCGCGCCATCCCTGCAGACCGCGTGACAGCCGAAGCAAGGGAACACCACTTGGAAGGCACCACCTATCCGACCGTTGTAGAGGCATACCGGCAGGCACTTGCCGACGCCGCCCCCGACGACTTCATCTTTGTGGGCGGCAGCAGCTATGTGGTGGCAGACCTGCTCACATGGCTACAAACGACCCGCTAATCCTATCCAGAAGACACTGAAAAGCGCAAAACAAGAGGAAAACGATATGAAATCGGCACTTTTGTTTTGCGCTGTCTTGTTTATTTACTACTTTTGTAACCATGAACACATTTCACAGATGCCTTCTGGTAATGCTGCTTTCCATCCCCACGCTCTTACATGGGCAGATCAAATGGAACTCCACCTACCAGACGTATTTCAACCAGTATAAGGATCTCGCCATCGAACAGATGCTCAAGCACGGCATTCCGGCAAGCATCACGCTCGCCCAGGGCGTGTTCGAGAGTGGTGCGGGCAAAAGTGAACTGGCACGCAAGGGCAACAACCATTTCGGCATCAAGTGCCACGGATGGCAAGGTGCCACCACCTATCATGACGACGATGCCAAGCAGGAATGTTTCCGAGCCTACAACAACGTGTATGAAAGCTATGAAGACCACAGCAAATTTCTGAAAGACAACATACGCTACCGCAAGCTGTTCTCGCTCAAGACCACAGACTACCGTGGCTGGGCACGCGGACTGAAAGAGTGCGGCTACGCCACCAACCCCGCCTATGCCAAGAAGCTGACAGACATCATCGAACTGTACAAGCTCTACCAATACGACAAGGCGACCAGCTACGACAAGTTCATGGCGAAGCACAATGCCAAAGACAAGCCGGCACAGAGGGGCGGCACGTTGCACCCTATACGCATCTACAACAAGAACTATTACCTGACCGCACGGAAAGGTGACACGTTCAAGAGCATCGGCAAGGAAGTGGAACTCTCCTACCGTGCCATCGCCCGCTATAACGAACGCGACAAGAACGACACGCTCCACGAGGGCGACATCATCTATCTGAAGAAGAAACAGAAGCGTGCCCCCAAGAGTTTCAAGAAGCGCCCGCACGTCGTCAGAAGCGGCGAAAGCATGTATTCCATCGCCCAATTCTACGGCATGCGTCTGAAGAGTCTCTACAAGAAGAACGGTCTCACGCCCGACTACCAGATCAAGGTCGGCGACACGCTCAGAGTATATTGACACCCATGAAGAAAAACATGAAACGCATCATCATCGGCATGGGTTCGAACCACCAGGCTCCCGAGGCGACGCGCAAAGCAAAGAAGCTGATAGAGCGAGCGTTCGGTGAGGCTGTCTACAGCCACGAAGCCTACACGAAAGCTGTAGGCATCCCGTCGGACGATTTCCTCAACTGTCTCTTCGCCATCCACACAGACGAAAGCGCGGAAGCCGTCGACGCGAAGCTGAAAGCAATAGAACGGGCATGTGGCAACACCCCCGATCTCAGGGCGAAGAACATCGTCGTGATGGACCTCGACATACTGCTCTATGCAGACCAGCGGCTTCACACGAAAGACTGGCAACGCCCCTACGTAACAGAAATGATAACAGAACTGATAAAACACAAACTATGAACAAGATTCTCTCCACAGCCGTCCTCCTGCTGATGCTGGTTGGCTCAGCAGGCGCACAGGACTTCAACCGCTATTTCTCCGACCGCACACTGCGCATCGACTACACCTTCGCTGGCGACGCCAAGCAACAGAATATCACCCTTGACGAACTCTACACCATGCCCCGCTGGTATGGCAAGCGCCAGAGACTCATAGGCATCCCCGTGGAAGGCAACGGACAAATCACCGTACGCGACCACAAGACCCACGATGTCATCTACCGCAATTCGTTCTCTACCCTCTTCCAGGAATGGCTGAGCTATGACGAAGCCAAAACCACGAGCCGCTCGTTCCAGAACGTGTTTCTCATCCCCATGCCAAAAGACACTGTCGATGTCACCGTCGACCTGAGGAACAACCGCCGAGAGGTGATGGCTACCTATACCCACACCGTCTATCCTACAGACATCCTTATCCGTCATATCGGCGAGAAGAAGGTGACCCCCTACACCACCTTGCAGCAGGCCAGCGACACCACACGTTGCATTCACATCGCCTATCTTGCCGAAGGCTATACAGAGGAAGAGATGCCCACCTTCATCGCCGATGCTCAAAGAGCCACCAACGCCCTCTTTGCCCACGAACCTTTCAAGTCTATGAAAGACCGCTTCAACATCGTGGCAGTGAAAAGTCCCTCAGAGGAAAGTGGAACGAGCACACCGCACGACTGCATTTGGAAGAACACAGCTCTCCACTCACACTTCGACACATTCTATAGCGACAGATACCTGACTACACTCAATATCAAGGACTTGCACAACTGGTTGGCAGGCACACCTTATGAGCACGTCATCGTGCTGGTGAACACTGCCGAGTATGGTGGCGGCGGCATCCTCAACTCCTACAACCTCGCAGCCATGCACCACGACCAGTCGCTGCCCGTAGTGGTGCACGAGTTCGGACACTCCTTCGGCGGATTGGCTGACGAATATGCCTATGAATCCGAGGCTATCCCCATGTATCCACACGATGTGGAACCCTGGGAACCCAACATCACGACACGCAAGGATTTCCAGAGCAAGTGGGCAGACATGGTGGAGTTCGACAAGAAGGGTAACAACAAACCCGGCAAGGTGGGACTCTATGAAGGTGCCGGCTACTCCATGAAAGGAGTCTACCGTCCCTGTGACAACTGCCGCATGCGCACCAACAGAAACCCTGATTTCTGTCCTGTATGCCAGCGTGCATTGGCACGTCTGATCGACTTCTACACGAAATGATGCGGCTCTGCAAGCGCTTCATTCTCCCCTTCTTCGCCTTCGTGCTTTGCCAGCCGCTGCTTCATGGGCAGACCATCAAGGACAGCGACCGGCTGGGCATGGCGATAGAATATTTCAAAAGCGAGAAATATCACGAGGCTCTGCTCCTCTTTGAGCGCCTCGACCAGAGCTACAAGCTCAACCCCCGCTTCCATGCCTACATGGGACTTTGCCTTTATCGCGAATGGGAGTACGGGCGGGCGATTGAGATGTTCAATGGCTCGCTACCCCTGCTTGATACGCTCTCGCCACACGAATTGTCGGTATATTACTACGCCCGTGCGGAAAGCTTGTTTCAGCTGGAAAAATACGATGATGCCATGGCAGACTACGAGCATGTGCTCACGCTGTGCTATGACAGGGAGAAAGCAGACTGCTATTACAGACTCGGATTCTGCTATATGCAGAAAAAAGAATGGGCAAATGCCGAGGAAGTCCTTTCCTCGGCACTTGCCTATTACGATAAATTTCTCAATGATGCCGACCATCAGGCACGCATCAAACAAATCAAGAACATGATAACCGGCTGCCGGGCGAAGCTTTAGAATTCGTCGGCGGCATAGATGCTGGAGAACAGACTCTGTTTCCAGTCGAAGATTTCGTCGTCCTTGAAAAAGCGCTTCAGTTCCACGGCAGCATTTTCCTGAGAATCAGATGTGTGCACTATATTCTCCTGGAAGCTCACACAATAGGTGCCGCGGATGGTTCCCGGAGCAGCCTTACGTCCGTTGGTGGCGCCTGCCAGCGTGCGCACGGTCTCCACGGCATCTACGCCTGCCAGACACAAAGCCACCACTGGTGTCACCATCATCGAATCCTTCAGCTGCTGGAAGAACGGCTTTCCCGCCAGATGTGCATAGTGCTCATTAAGAATCTCGTCGTCGAGCTGCATCATCTTCATGCCGCATATCTGCAGACCCTTCTTCTCAAATACGCTGATTATCTCACCCGCCAAGCCCCGTTGCATGGTGCAGGGCTTCAGCAATACCAATGTTTTTTCTATCATATCGCTTTCTTTTTACAAGTTAATCTTATTCTTTCATGCTCGCATCCACGAACGACAGGGGCAACAGGTCCTTAATTGAACCGAAAACGGCAGTGCCCTCTGTGCCGTAGAGCAAGATGCGTACCGGCAACTGGTAACGGTCTTCCATCTCCAGGATCACTTGACGGCAAGCCCCACAAGGGGATATCGGACTGGGCTGGAAGCCCCGCTCGTTGCGGGCTGCTATGGCAAGCGTCTTCACCGCCTGTTCCGGATAATTTGCCTGCGCACTGAAGATGGCAGTGCGCTCCGCACACAACCCCGACGGGAATGCTGCATTCTCCTGGTTCGCCCCGATCACCACCTTACCGTCGGCAAGCAGCACAGCTGCCCCCACATAGAAGTGGGAATATTTGGCATAGCTGTTGTTCGTGGCTTCCTTTGCCCGTTCGATGAGGTGACGCTCCTGCTCATTCAACTCCTCCAACTGACAAAGCTGATAGTTTATTTCCAATTTCACATTCTTCATAATACATGGTATTTAATCGGTCTTATTCTTCGTGCTGATAGCACCCGAGATCGGGTTCTTCCCCGCGACGCACACCTTTGCGGTCTGCCGGAAGAGCCGTGTCGGGATTGGCTTGCCCAATAGCCACCGACTGCTTCGACAAGCGGAAGTCATAACGCTGCAGGTCGGCATCCACCTGACGGAAGATGCGCTCTCCATAGCGTGCCGTGTCTTTCACGTCTTCAAAGTCTATATTGGTGAGCCGCTCGTCGGTGGAGTCCTTGGGTGTGCGGAGGATGCAATGGTCGAAATGATAGTCGAAAGCGACGGTGGTATCCCTTACCGACCCCTCCAGCACATCGTTGGCATAACCCGTGACGATGCTGTTCTGCATGGTGAACGTCAGCGGCAAATCGTAGGTGTCATCGTGGTTGGCAAAGGCGAGTGCCGCACCACGGTCGGCATCGAAAGGATAGAACTGTGCCAGTGTGCTGTTGTTCACCGTCACGTTGCCGCCACACACATTCAGACAGTTGCCTAACGTATTGGTCAACTGACAGTTGTCCAGCTGCGCCCATACAGAGCGCAACCGCACACCGTCACCATTGCAGTTGTGCACGATAGAGCCCGTCATGACGAGTTTCTGGCGTTCCACGTCGGAGGAGTCGCACACTATACCGTCCATCGTAGAATGGATGTCGGCATATTCTATGCTGTTGCCGTACGAGTCGGCTCCGATACGTATGCCCTGCCACTGTCCGCTCACGCCGTCGTAGGGCAAATAGTCGAACATGCGGTCAAGGCGGTCGCCGCGAAGCACCACGTTTTCCTCCGGCGTGCCCTTGACGAGCAGAGTTCCGTCCACCTGCAAGCCCGCGTCGGCATGGAAATAGAGCGTCACGCCCGGATTGATGGTGAGTGTGGTTCCCGTGGGCACGGTGATGCCGCCATAGACGATGGTCGGCTTGCCCTTGGACAATACGGTATCACGCTGCAGCGTCAACGACCGGATCACGTTGGCGTCCCATGACAATGCACTCAGGCAGACGCTTTGCTCCACGCCGCTCTCCAGCGTGAACACGAGTTGGTCTTCCACCTTCTGCGGTGTATCCTTGCCGTTCAGTGCCGAGGTGAGTTCCACGAAGACGCGGATGCTGTCGCCTTTTCTCACTTCCAGATCGGATGTCTGGTAGCCCGATGTAGCTCCGAGGCTCACGCCGTCTACATTGACACGGTAGCCCGACTGGTTTCCGCCCTTCAGGCGAACATTGGCCAGGCGGAGTCCACTGCCCGAATGGTTGTACACCCAAAAGGTTCTTGTCGACGTGGGCACACGCGAAAAGACGGTATCAAGACGCACCGTATCGGTCGAGAACGTGAGTCGACGGTTGGGCGAATTGGAGAACGTGTCGTCATCCGTGCACGCTACCATCGCCACGGCAAACAGTATGAGGTATAAGAAAGTCCTTTTCATTATCAATATAACGCAACTTCACCACCTTTTATTATATAGCGGGAGAACTAAAAATCACTGCCTTTCCTTTCAAGGCATCATCTACCCTACTCTATCCACCACTAACAGCTTGGTTCACAAGGTCGGTCAAGTTGGTGTGAGAGGCAGACTATAACGGGGTCACCTGCAAAAGCGTGTGGATTAAGCAAAAATCTTGGATAGTCTAAAGAGGAAAAACTTCTTGTCAATAATGCCTCGTAATTGCGCTCTGAAATTTGTTCACGTCTTCCACACAGTTGCCTCCGCAGAGATAAACGTCGAGCATGGAAGAAACTATCTCGTCCCATTGATATCCGTTGTAGGTCGAACTGCGCCTGCCAAGGGTCTCGTTGATGACCTTGCCAAGGGAAAGAGCGTCAAAAGCCCTGTTCGTGAAATAAACACCTCCGAAAGGAGTGAGTTTCTCAGATTTTTTGCTTACCTTTGCCATGTGTTAGATATTCCTTGTTTTTGTTTTGCAGCACTAAGGTAAGTGAATTTTCTGACATATGCAAGCTTTGGACAACTTTTTACTGTCCAAAGGCTTGCATTCTTATGAAATTTTAAGTCTGCTAATTTAAGGAAATGTAGATATGCAAAGAAAATTATGGATAGACAACTTGCGTGGTTTCTGTATGTTAGCAATATTATTAGATCATACAGAAATATACTATACAGGTAAAAATATCATAAACTACAATTTATATGTAGTTAATGCACTCGTCCTATTCTTTACCCTTTCAGGCTATCTCATGTATAAGGATTCCAACTTTAACATGAAACACAAAATACATTCCATCTTACGAGGACTATTAGTCCCTTATTTTATATTCACAACTATATTATATATTCCTAAATCACTGGTTCATGGTAATGGAATTAATATACAAGAAATGGCTATAAATATCCTTGCAGGACAAGCCTCATGGTTTGTTGCAGCATTGTGTATAACCGAGTTGATATTTGCATTAACACTATGGATATCCAAGGGAAAAAATATTGCTGTATTAATCATGGGTGTTTGTGGGTTTGGTATTTCCGTTTACTTATCCACAGGTAGTCAACCTTATTTTTGGCAATTAGACAACGCTCTCCAAGCCTTGTTTTTCCTTTGCATGGGCTATTTTATCACAAATATGAATTACTTTGCAACAGAATCAACAAATCATTATACATATTTATACTATTCATACTCCTTTTGATGATAAAAGTATATGAATATACAAATCATGTGGAGTTGTTAATTTGGAATATCCATATTACCAACTATCCTATATTCTTCATAGACATCTTCATTTGTAGTCTCTTGATGATACAAGTATTCAAACGATTACCTAACATCAAATGGCTTAGTTGGACTGGAAAACATTCCATTGTCTATTATTTTATATGCGGAGGAGTACCACTATTGATAAGTAAACTGTTTATAAGATCAGGTTACTCTTATCATGGTAATTATCTATCTGTTGTAGTAGCATTTACTTTAGTATATGTCATAACGACAATAATTACTTATTTCATCTATAGATACATCCCTTTTATAGTAGGCAAGAAACATGAATAATACAACATCACATATATAGTTTTTTCCAGCCATAAAATATGGTATGTCACTTTTTCACCCTTGCGATGACTCGGCAAGGCAAACCGGTCTGTCCCTCGAACCTGACGGGATAGGTGCCTATCTTGCAGAAGGCTTGCTTCTTGCCGTCCAGCACCTC
>CAVJZZ010000098.1:0-8167 GCA_963654295.1 Lachnospiraceae bacterium
ACGGTGAAGGGCGACACGGTGATCAATGCCACGGACGGAAACCGCATCCTGCTCGTTGGCTCTTGGGGGAGTTTGCAGGACTTGGACACCGACGGAAAGAATGTCTATACCTTCCACGAGTCGGGCAAGGTGGCGGCTTTCAAGGATGGAAAACTCATCTATACCGTTTCCGCTTACTCTCCATCAGAAGCCTTGCACTATCGGAATACATCCTTGACTGTGCAGACACCCAGCGGACAGTTTTATCAGATTCGCACGGGGCGTGAAGGAAAGGATGGGGGCGTGGTCTCCGTCTTCTTGCACTTCGACCCAGAGACCCGAAAGTTTACGAAGATATTCTCCTGTCCTTACATCCTGCATACGCTGAACATGGCTTCGGACAACCAGGCTCTGATCAGCAGTCAGCGAGGTTATCTGATGTTCGACTTCAAGGTGGGCAATGCGCCTCGCGAGGTTCGGGAATTGGCCTTGCCCGACGGAAGGTCACTCGTCACGGGCATCAATACGGTGTATCGGGATAGGGAAGGGGCTATCTGGCTGGGAACCTATAATGACGGTCTTATTTATGTATCGCCGATGTTGGGACTCTTCTTCACAATCGACAAACCGTGGTGGCAATTGGGATGGGGAGTATTCTCTCTCGTCTTGGTAGCAGTAATTCTTATCGTTGTAGCAGTCCTTTTCCTGTATCGTCAGAGAAAGCGTAAAGGAGTAAAGGAGAACATCGAATTGATTCCTTCCTCATCTGTAGAGGAACCTGAGCTGATTCAGAAAGTCCGTTCCTTGGTAGAACAACATTTGTCGGATGGCGAGTATGGCGTGGAGCAACTGGCCAACGACCTCTGCATGGAGCGAACGGGACTCTACAAGAAGCTGACGGCCCTGACCAACACCACTCCCGTGTCGTTCATCCGTAGCATCCGTCTGCAGCGAGCCTCCGAACTCTTGAAGACTGGCGGCTTGACGGTCAACGACATCGCCGACCGCACAGGTTTCAGTTCGCCCAGCTACTTCACCAAATGTTTCAAGAAAGAATACGGCATGCTGCCTTCTGAGTATAAATAATGTCATTTTGGGGTACAAATCAACAAAAGTACCACCTGAATCTTCATTTGTTTTAGCCCATTCCTGAGCTTTACCAGTACCTTTGCCACCGAAATCCTGATGGGTGCTTTTGGGCTTCCATTAGGGGTGAAACATAAAACTTAACTCTAAAAACATCGTAAAGGTATGCTAAAGAATTTATCCCTCGTTGCCCTACTGGGCATGGCTGCCATGGCCTCTACTCCGAACGTTTCCTTCGCCAAGAGCGTGCAGGTGGCAAAGGTAAAGAATGGGGCGGCTACTGCCGTCATCAATCGACAGATTGCCAGTCAGAATGTGACTGTCGAGTTCTATTCCCCCACCATTGTCCGCATCGTCAAGGCGAGTGCCGATGATGGCAATGCGGCTCAGAAGAAGAGCTATTGCGTCATCCTCCAACCGCAGCAACTGAAGAATGTGAGCATGGAGGAGAAGGGCGACATCGTGAGCCTGAAGTCCGCTTGCATCACCGTGCAGCTGAATCAGAAGACGGGCGAGATCCGTTTCTTCTCTCCTGACGGCAAGCAACTCCTGACCGACACCAAGACCTTGCTCGAAGCACGCAACGACGCAGCCAACAAGGGCAAGTATCGCATCACGCAGCAGTTTCAGTTGGCAGACGATGAGGCCATCTATGGTCTCGGCCAGTTGCGCGACACCTACATGAACCAGCGTGGTCGCCGCCATGTGGAGCTGTGGAACCACAACACCTACATCGCCATCCCCTACTTCACCAGCGAGAAGGGCTACGGGCTCTACTGGGACAACGCCGGAAAGACTTACTACGACGATGACAAGCAGACCTCCCTCACCAGCGAGGTGGGCACTTGCGCCGACTATTACTTCATGTACAAGGACGGCACGCAGGACGGAGTGATCGCCAGCATCCGGGAACTGACTGGTCAGGCCACGATGTTCCCCAAGTGGGCGATGGGCTTCTGGCAGTGCCGTGAGCGATACAAGACCAGCGACGAGTTGGCAGGCGTGCTCGACAAGTATCGCGAGCTGAAAATCCCTACCGATGCCATCGTACAGGACTGGCAGTACTGGGGCTGCGACTCCAACTGGAATGCGATGAAATTCCAGAATCCCTATTATATTAATAAGGTGGGCGACCCCGCCTACGACAAGTATCTGCCCGCCGACATGAGAAACATGAAGGCGCAGGGCGAGCCACGCCTGAAAAGCCCGGAGGAGATGGTGAAGTATGTACACAAGAACGATGCCCATCTGATGATTACCATCTGGTCTACCTTCGGTCCGTGGACAGCGCAATACAAGGATTTCCAGAAGATCAACGCCCTCCTGCCTTTCGATACTTGGCCTCGAAAATGTGACGCCCGTCCTTATGATGCCTTCAATCCCAAGGCTCGCGAGATCTACTGGAAGTATCTCTCGCATCTCTACAACATGGGTTTCGATGCCTGGTGGACCGACTCCACCGAGCCCGACCATTTCGAGAAGGCTGGCGACCAGGATTATCAGACCTACGACGGCTCTTGGCTCAGCGTGAAGAATGCCTATCCGCTGGTTCACAACAAGAGCATCTATGAGTATCAGCGACAGATGAAGGGCAACGAAAAACGTTCTTTGCAGATGACCCGCAGTGGAGCCTTCGGCATCCAGCACTATGGCACGTTCTCCTGGAGCGGCGACATCAGGGCATCGTGGGGAGAGATGAAGCAACAGGTACCTTCCGGCTTGAATTTCTCCCTCTGTGGCATTCCCTTCTGGAACACCGACATTGGCGGATTCTTCTATGGCAACTACGAGCAGAGTCCGAAGAATCCTGCCGTGCAGGAGTTGCAGACCCGTTGGATGCAGTGGGGCACCTTCATGCCCTTGATGCGCAACCACTGTTCTTCACCCATGATCAGCGAGTTCTATGAGTTTGGCAAGCAGGGCGACTGGTGCTACGATGCCATGGTGGATGCCGTGAAGTTGCGCTACCGTCTCTTGCCTTATATCTATAGTATGGCTGGCGACTGTACGCAGCATAACGGTACGATGATGCGCGCCCTGGTGATGGACTATGCCGCCGACAAGAAGGCTTCCCGCCTGAACGACGAGTACCTCTTCGGTCGCAACCTCTTGGTAAAGCCCGTTACCGATCCTCTCTATACTTATAAGGACAGCAAGAAGAAGGGCCACACCATCTATCCCGACGTGAAGAAGGCTGCGGCTCCCGTAAATGTCTATCTGCCCAAGGGCAACAAGTGGTATGATTTCTGGAGCAATGCCCAGTACGAGGGCGGTCAGGACATCCAGCGTCTCTGTCCCATCGACATCATGCCGGTGTTTGTGAAGGCAGGCACCATCTTGCCTTTCGGTCCCGACGTACAGTACAGTTCCGAGAAGCCATGGGATGAGTTGGAGATTCGTGTTTATCCCGGAGCCGACGGCAGTTTCACGCTTTATGAGGATGAGGGCGACAACTACAATTACGAGAAGGGCAAGTTCTCCGAGATCCAGTTCTCCTGGGCCGAGGCTCATCGCAGTTTGAGCATCGCTCCCCGTAAGGGCAACTTCAAGGGAATGCTCCAAAGCCGCAAGTTCCACATCGTACTCGTTGGCGAGAACAGTGGTGCCGGCAACCAGCCCATGCAGGCAAGCCAGAGCGTCGATTACACGGGCAAGGCAGTGAAAGTGCAGTTGTAGGAAAATAAAAATGGAGGGTTGTTCTTTTCTGGGGAAATAGACACATGGATTTCCAAATAAAATCTGTATCTTTGCAACCGATATTCCAACTCATTTGCAAAAACAGAACAAATATGAACATGAAATCTATGATTGCAGGATGGATGTGTGTCTTCTCATTCCTCCCTTGTCATGCGATGACAGACTCGATGCAGACCCTGCGCGACAGCATTCTTAGTAATATCTCGGGTGCCAAGATGGCGACAAAGACATTGCCCATCAAGAACTTTGGCGCCAAGAATGACGGCAAGACCGATTGCCGCGCCGCCTTCGCCAAGGCCATCAAGAAGGCTTCGGCGATGATGGGTGGCAAGGTGGTGGTTCCCGAAGGTACCTATTATATAAAGGGTCCCATCGTATTGCAGAGCAATGTGTGCATCGAACTCCAGAAAGGAGCAACCCTCAAGTTTGACCCGGATTCAAAATATTATCCGATGACCAATACCAGTTGGGAGGGCACTTTCCTCTACAACTATTCCCCGCTCATCTATGGCTATGGGCTGCACGATGTCTCCATCATCGGCGAGGGCACCATCGACGGAAATGCCATGACCACCTTTGCCAAGTGGAAACCCAACCAGAAGAAGGCGCAGCAGCTCAGCCGTAAGATGAACCACGAGGAAATGCCGGTGGAGCAGCGCATGTTTGGCGATGGCCATTGGCTTCGTCCCCAGCTCCTGCAACTCTACAACTGCCAGGGTATCACGCTGGAGGGAGTCAAGATTACCAATTCCCCCTTCTGGTGCATCCACCTTCTGAAGAGCGAGAACATCATCTGCCGCAACCTGCGCTACGACGCCAAACTCATCAACAACGACGGCATCGACCCCGAGTGCTCGCGCAACATCCTCATCGAGGGAGTAGCCTTCGACAACGGCGATGACAACGTGGCCATCAAGAGCGGACGCGACAATGACGGATGGAACGCCCATGCCCCCTCAGAGAACATCATCATACGCAACTGCCATTTCAAGGGACTTCACGCCGTGGTGATAGGCAGCGAGATGTCATCGGGTGTGAGAAACGTCATCGTAGAGAACTGCGACTATGCCGGCTACTGCAAGCGCGGCATCTTCATCAAGACCAACCCCGACCGTGGCGGCTTCGTAGAGAATGTCTTTGTCAGCAACTGCACCTTCGGCGATGTGGAAGACCTCTTCTATGTAACCAGCCGCTATGCTGGCGAGGGACAAGACAACCACCATTTCTCCACCGTCAGAAACCTCTTCGTAGACGGGCTGAAGTGTAACAATGTGAGTGCCGCCGCCCTTGTGCTGCAGGGTACAGAGGCCAAGCCAGTCACCAACGTCTCCTTCGACCACATCACGGTGGCCCATGCCAAGACAGGCATCAGCTTCGAGAACGTGAAGGGAGTGAACATGGGCGAGTGCCTCATCGGCCAGAAGGCAGGCACGCCCACTCAGGACACACCGCACGACAATGTCTTCGGGCGAAACAACAAATAAATGAAAAAAAATGAGACGAATGTCATCTCTCTTGCTTTGAGGGAGGTGCATTCGTCTCATTTTCTTTTATGGAATCTTACAGAGTTTTTACTTCATTTTCATTCCCATCTCATACATCACGAAGCCGTAGATGTCGGCCGTTTCTTCCATCTGCTTGCTCAGTGGCTTGCCGCCACCGTGGCCCGCCTTCGAGTCGATGCGGATGAGCACGGGGGCATTGCCCGCCTGGCACTCCTGCAGGGTGGCTGCAAACTTGAAGCTGTGGGCAGGCACCACACGGTCGTCGTGGTCGGCTGTGGTAACCATCGTGGCAGGATAACTTACACCCTTCTTCAGGGTGTGCAGAGGGGAGTAAGCCTTCAGGTACTCAAACATCTCCTTGCTGTCGGCACTCGTGCCATAGTCGGGCGCCCAGTTCCAGCCGATGGTAAACTTATGATAGCGCAGCATGTCCATCACGCCCACTTCCGGGATGCAAACCTTGAAGAGGTCGGGGCGCTGAGTCATGCAGGCTCCTACGAGCAGACCGCCGTTGCTGCCGCCGAGGATGGCGAGATGATTCTTGTCGGTATACTTGTTGCTGATAAGCCATTCGCCAGCCGAGATGAAGTCGTCGAACACGTTCTGCTTCTGCATCTTCGTGCCTGCCAAGTGCCAGTCTTCTCCATACTCACCGCCGCCACGCAGTACTACGTAAGCATAGATGCCGCCATTCTCCAGGAAAGGAATGCGCATCGCCGAGAACGATGGAGGATAAGTCACGTTGAAGCCACCGTAGCCATACATCAGCACGGGGTTCTTCCCGTTTTTCTTCGTTCCCTTCTTGTAGGTGAGGAAGATAGGGATGCGCGTGCCGTCCTTAGAGGTGTAGAAAGCCATCTCCGATGTGTAGTCGCTCAGCTTGAAGTTTACCTTAGGCTGACTGTAGATGCTGCTCTTGCCCGAAGCCAAGTCCATCTGGTAGATGGTGGTGGGAACGGTGTACGAGGTGTAGCTGTAGAAGAGCTCCTTGCGCTCTCGC
Source organism: Lachnospiraceae bacterium (assembly GCA_963654295.1). Taxonomy (GTDB): domain Bacteria; phylum Bacteroidota; class Bacteroidia; order Bacteroidales; family Bacteroidaceae; genus Prevotella. The sequence continues at coordinate 6,268 of CAVJZZ010000098.1, forward strand.
TTGCTGCTGAAGCTGGCCGATCCTACGCCTGGCAACTGAATCTCCTTCAGCTTTTCGCCCTTGAGGTTGTACAGGTAGGCATGGCTGCAATTATCCTGGGTATAGGTGAGCACCATCTTGTCGCCATCCACGAAGTTTACGCCCTCCAGCACAGCGTCGGCCTCAGGTATCAGCTCCTGCCACTGCTGGTAGCCGGGCTTGTGCAGGTTGGCCACCATCAGGCGATACTTCTGTGCGCCCGCATTGGTGAGCATGTAGATGTCGTCGCCGATGATTTGCACGGGCGAGTAAGTCTTGCTGCAGTCGCCCGTCATCTGGATAAACTGCGAGTTGGGCTGGCGCAGGTCGCGCACATAGAGATTGATGCCCTGGTCCATGCCCGATTCGAAGAGAAACATCATCGTCTCCTCCTTGTTTACGTCCACGCTGTAGAATCGCAAGGGGTTGGAGGGGTTCTGGTAGAAGAGCTGGTCTTCGCTCTGCGGAGTGCCCATCTTGTGATAGTACACCTTCTGTATCTCGTTTTTGGCAGAAGTCTCCTTGCCCTTCTCGGGAGCGTCGTAGGCACTGTAGTAAAATCCGTCGCCACACCAGGTAGCGCCGGTAAACTTAGCCCATACGATGTGGTCGTCGAGCAGCTGCTGGGTCTTCACGTCCATCACATAGATCTCCTCCCAGTCGCTTCCGCTGCGCGAGATGGTGTAGGCGAAGTACTTGCCGTCGTGGCTGAAGGAGATGTCTTTGAGGGCTACGGTACCGTCATCGCTCAGCTTATTGGGGTCCAGGAATACGCGAGCCTCTCCGCCCAGCTTGTCCATCTGGTAGAGCACGGCTTGGTTTTGCAGTCCGTTGTTCTTGTAGATGTACCATTTGCCGTTTTTCTCGAAGGGGGTGTACACCTTCTCATAGTTGGCCACCTGCTTGAGGCGTTTCAGATACTTGGCGCGCTGTGGTATCTTGGCCAGGTAAGCGTCGGTTACGGCATTCTCGGCCTTTACCCAGGCAGCCGTAGCGGCACAGGTATCGTCTTCCAGTGGGCGGAAGGGGTCGGCCACTTTCACGCCGAAATATTCATCTACGGTGTTGTCTTTTGGAGCGACAGGATATTTCAGGTTTTGTGCCGTCATAGTCATGGCCGTCATGGCCAGGACGGAGGATAATAATAATTTGTTCATATCTCAATTATATATTTTTTTTACTTTTTATTTATGCGCCATGTAGTATTTTACGCCGCGCTTCACGTTCTCCTTCACCGCCTTGCTGGAGAAGGTGGCACCCGTTACGCCGTCTACGTCGGTGGTGGAAGCCTTGGAGGCCTTCATGCCTTTCCACTTCTGCAGCAGTCCCTGCTTTACCTTGCCGAAGTAGTTGGGCGTCTCTTGGTTGGCGAGGGCTTCCACCTTCACCACCTTATTGTTCTTGATGTAGATGCAGAGCGGGGTGGCTCCGCGAAAACCTCTCACGTCCTTGGCCAGGGTAGTGGTGTTTACCACGTATGTGCCGTCAGCCTGCCTCGTCATCACCTCGCTGCTGCTGGTGCTTGCTTTGGCTATCATGTTGCCGGCGATGCCTATTGTGAGCCCTGCTGCCAATATCCATGCTTTTTTCTTCATACTTCTGTAAAATGTTTCTTATACCTTAAATCGGTGGCAAAATTACATATTATTTGTGGAATAAACAAGCAAAATGTCATAAAATAACAAAAAAGGCGAACTCCAAGCTTGTTGGAGTCCGCCTTTCGGTTGATTTAGTGAGAGAGATTATTATTTTACTTCGATATTCTTGGTAGCCTTAGCCTCTTCCTTAGGAGAGAGCTTAGGTATCTCCACGCTTAGCACGCCGTCTGCCACCTTGGCTGCTATCTTCTCACGGTCGGCATCCTCTGGCAGGGTGTAGCTCT
>CAVJZZ010000099.1:0-5159 GCA_963654295.1 Lachnospiraceae bacterium
GAGACAGGGTATGGCAACATCATCCCCTTATGGATGTTCGGGATGCTATACTAATCTTGTCATGGAGATAGTTGTCCAATATTGCTAATATATGGTTTGTTTCTTGCATAATCCGATAGATAATAACAAGATATTATCAGTTGCAAAGATAGGTATTTCTTTATATGTCGCCAAATATGGGCATGAAGATTTAAATATCTTTAGTAAAGGACTTGTGCCTGAAAGTATGCGGCGATGCCAACCAATGGGATGTTTTCCATCCAGCCTTGGTCGGTATATCCCTTCATGGAAATGCGAAGCCCCTTCAGGTCGGGATTGTCCTTGACGAATTGCGCCAGTGAGCGGGCGCGGACGTTTTCCTCGGCTTTCACTTCGATGGGAACGACACGGCTCCCATCTTGGATGACAAAGTCTATTTCCGCAGGGGTTTTACTGTTGCTCCAATAGTAAGGCATCTGGTTGAGGGCCTTGAGCTGTTGCATTACATACTGCTCGGTGAAGGCTCCCTTGAACTCCGTGAACACATTGTTGCCAATGAGCATCTGGTCGGCGGGGGCATCCGTCATGCAGGCCAGAAGGCCGCAGTCGAGCAGGAAGAGCTTGAAGGCATCGAAATCCTCATAGAACTTGAGGGGCAACTGGGGCTCTTTGATACGGTTCACTTTATATATAATTCCTGCGTCCAAGAGCCATTGAATGGCGAGTTCGAAATCCTTGGCTCGACTGCCCTTTCGTATGGCTCCATAGACAAACTTCTTGTTCTCCTTGGCCAGTTGCGCAGGAAGCGAACTGAGAACCTGGCGAATCCTCGTTGACTCGCTCTCCGTTGTATGCTTGGAGATGTCGCGGCTATAGGCTTCGAGTATCTCTTTTTGGAGTACTCGTACTTGTTGTAGGTCAGCGTTTTCCACGAATTTGCCAACGACACCAGGCATGCCACCCACATAGTAATATTGTCGGAGCAATTCCACCATCTTGGGCATCATCATGTCGATGAGTGCCCAGTCCTTGGTATGCAGCATTTCTGTCCATCCCTCGTTGCCCGTCGCGTCGAGGAACTCCTCGTAGTCCATGGGGTACATGGATAGCATATCTACCTTTCCCACAGGGAAGGACTCTCCCTTTCCTAAGGTGACTCCAAGTAAGGAACCTGCCACCATGACATGATATTCGGGTGCTTTCTCGCAGAAATATTTCAAGCTGTGCAGTCCTCGGGGTATCTCTTGTATCTCGTCCAGAATGATGAGAGTGTCGCCAGGGGTAACTTTTGTGCGCGTGATGGCTTGCAAGGTCATTAATATCCGGTCGATGTTGTAGTCGAGTTCGAAGAGTTGCTTCATCTTTGGCTCGTCATCGCAGTTGACGTATGCCACTTTCGCATATTCCCGTTCTCCGAAGTGGCGCATGATCCAAGTCTTGCCCACTTGTCTTGCTCCAAGCAGCATCAGTGGCTTCCTGTCCTTGCTTTCTTTCCATTGCAGGAGTTGCTTGTATATCTTTCTTTTCATAAATGCCTCGTTTTAAATTGTTTTCGCTGCAAAGATACACTTTTTCGATGATAAAAACAAGGAATTACTACACTTTTTCGATGATAAAAACTTTAGAATATCACACTTTTTCGATGATAAGAACGAAAGATAGGCAAATATGAGGATAGGCATATTTGTTAATGTGACCAGAAATTTATCCGTCTGATTTTTTCTATGGCTTTCACGCTGAGTTCCCCTTGCAAGGCATGTTCCAGGGAATCGAGGGAGTGGAGGTCGGTGCCGACGTACTCGTATAGGTTGTTTTTTAGGAGAAAAGTGGCATTGTCTTTGGCCTGTTTGCCATAGGCTCCGAATAGGGAGAAGAGGTTGAGTTGGAATTCCGTTCCCTTCTCCTTCAGTGTGTGATAGTCCCAGAGATTCAGGTATAGGCAGCATTCGGGATGGGCAAGTATGGGGCATCTGCCTTTCGACCTGATGCTTTCGAGTATCTCATAGAAATAATCGGGTGGGTTATCGTAGGGTGTTTCTATGAGCAGTCGGTTGCCGTAATTACCCCAGGGAAGGAGGTCTCTGGCCAGAAGACGCTCTGGGAAGCCATCATCGAGCATGTACTCGGCCGAGAGGCGTAGCGTTATCCTGCCTCTATAAGTAGACTGGAATTTCTCCAGGCGTTCACGAAGTTCGTCGGCTGTGTGAGGCGTGCGTTCCGTGATATGAGGCGTGAGCCATATCTTTCGAATGCCTAGTTTTTCGTAGCGCGAGAGTATGGCAAGTGCTTCCGCCTTCGTCTTTGCCCCGTCATCTACTCCCGGCAGAATGTGGCAATGACAGTCGGTGAAACCTTTGAGCAGGCCGCTTTCAGCTAATGTTATTTTGTTGTCGAAAGGCCACATCTTTGAAGTCTTGGCTTGTTAGCCGTTGTTTCCTGTTTCCTCGATGAAGGCAGATGGCACATAGGCAGTGACTGCCGTGAGCAGTCCGTCGATGACCACACCTACACGCTGCTGTCCCTTGAAACGCGCTACTTTCCCCATCACCCCCGAGAAGGGGCCTTCCACGACACGCACCCATGCTCCCTTCTCAAACTTGTGGATGGCCTCCGTATAGAATAAGGTGCCCTGTTCCTCTGCTTTGCATATTTTTATCAGCGAGTCCATTTGCTTTTCGGGAATGGTGATGATTTGTCTCCTCCTCCGACCTGACTCATTGAAGTAACGGCAGTAGTAGCTGAGAAAGGGAATGAGTGGGTTGCGTTGCACGAGCGGCGTGAGCTGTTCCTCTGTGCCGTAGGCAAAAAATAAGTTGGGCAAGCGACTCTCCGTGACGGCTCGCCGCTTGCCTCGCATTTCTTTCATTTTGGTGATGGTGGGATAAAAGGTCTTGATGCCCTTTGTGTTGAGGTAATCGCACGCCTTCCTCTCTTGCCCATAAGTGGTCTTCAATACAAACCACTGGGCGTTTCGGGGTGACACCCCTGTATCTGAGTTCTTTCGGTTTGAGTTGCCTTGAACTTCGGGGAGGGCGTTGGGGGTAAGCCCAGCGCTGGATGGTATTTGGGAGCTAATTACGTCCAATTCTATATACCTATACGTCATATCGGCTTGCCTTTACCAGACCATTCTCGGCAGAAGTGGCTTGGCGGCAATGCATAAAAAAGCGTGAACTGTCCAGTTGTCCATTCCACGTATCGAGGCTCTAGCAATTGCCTATCTCTGTCGAACAGACAACGTTAGAGCCCACGCCGATATGATATCCAGGCCATAGAATATGATGCCCCCATCCCATACTGCGTTCGCTGGGACGCAATGAGGGCTGGCAAGAATTCTATGGGTTGATGAAATCACACCCTGGGCATCTACCGTTGCTACGCTCAAGACAGAGATTTTTGAATTTGCTAGATTCGATACGTCTCAAACACAGCGTCAAGTAAACGCCTTGTCTATGTCTGCCTCTTTGCCCACCCCCATCCTCCTTCTTAGGGGCATCCCCCGTCAAAGGCTCGGCGCAAGCTGAGGCATGAAATACATGGTGGAAGCGCACCGTGATGCGCCAGCACATGTTGTTTCGGTTACAAAGTTATAATAAATTTCTAAATAAGAGGTGTAAATAAGAGAAAAAGTTAAGAATTTAACATTTATGGTGGTCTTTTCCTTTTCTCAAAACGCACAAAAGGTGGCGCGAATCACTTCGAGCCACCTTGTTTCTATAAAACTTTTTAAACCTAAAGTAATCTGTTAGTCTATAACTAATAGTCTATTCTTCTATTTTCTTCAATACGCGGCAAGGTACGCCCACGGCGATGACTCCCTCGGGGATGTCTTTCGTCACGACGCTTCCTGCACCTATCACGCTCCCGTCACCGATCTTCACGCCTGCCAGGATAGTAGTGCCCCCGCCAATCCACACATTGTTGCCTATGCTCACGGGGAAGGCGTACTCGATGCCCTCCGCCCTCTTGGCTGCGTTGAGGTGATGCTCGGCGGTGTAGATGCCCACGTTGGGACCGATGAATACGTTGTCGCCGATTTCCACCTTGGCGCCGTCGAGGATGGTGAGGTTGGTGTTGGAGAAGAAGTTTGCGCCGATGTGGATGTTGTAGCCATAGTCGCAGAAGAAGGGGGAGATGACAGTTCCTCCTTCGCCCATGTGGATGATCTTGCGGATTTCCTCACTGCGTCGCTCTTCCTCCTCGTAGGGGATGCTGTTGTATTTCTGCACTTTGGCATGGGCTGCCCGCATCTCGTCTAGCAGTTCCTTGTCACGGTTGGGGTTGTAGGCAAGTCCCTTGGCAGCCTTTTCCTTTTCTGTTTCCATTGTCGTGCTGGTTTGATTGATAAACACGGTGCAAAGGTACGGATATTTTTTCAATGCAGCAATACTGATTTTTAACCATTTTACGGCAAGGGATAGTGATGGTCACAGAATTTATAGTTCCTTTGCCTTCTTGGGTTCGTTGGTGGTGACGAAATCGATACCTTGTTTGAAGAAATACTTGATCTCGCCGCTGCTGTTGATAGTCCATACATTGGTGACGAGGTTCAGGCTCTTCGCCTCCTTGATCCATGAAGGATTCTCGTAGAACACCTTGTCCTCATAGTCGATGCCGGCGTAGCCTGCCTCCTTTGCCCGTTTGGGCGTGAGGTCGCCGTTGAGGTAGGAGACCTTGGCCTCGGGAGCGTGGCTCACCAGGTAGTCGCAGGCGTGCTTACTGAAAGAGATGTACTCCGTGCGGCTTTCCAGTCCAGCCTCCTTCACTTGCTGGAGGACGGCATCCACGCAACGGTCTTCGTCGCTCTTCTGAATATGCTCCTTTATTTCCAGGATGAGCTTCATGCTGCCCAATGTCTTGGCGGCTTCCAGATATTCCTTGAGTGTGGGGATGGTCTCGCCGTTCTTGAGACGCTTGTCCTTGATGTCGGCAAACTGGGCATTCTCTATCTTGATGCCGTCGATGTCATCGTCGTGGAACACTACCACCTCACCGTCGCGGGTGATGTGGACATCAAACTCCGAGCCATATACACCTATATTATATGTGTTGCGCAGGGACGAGATGGAGTTCTGTGCCGAACCTTCCGTCTTCCAATATCCTCTGTGCGCAATCACCTGCTTGGCCCTATCCTTGGCTGCCGATGGGAGCATCACTCCCATCAGCAGCATCAATGTCAT
>CAVJZZ010000099.1:5347-8160 GCA_963654295.1 Lachnospiraceae bacterium
TTCTTGCCGAAGGCTCCAATCTCATAGTAAATCTTGCCGGGCTGGAAGCGATAGCTGGCAGTGAAGTTGAGCAGTCCGAAGGCTTTCTGTGTCAGCTCCGGCTCGTTGCTCTCCTCGAAGAACACCTTCGACTTCCATGAGTAGGTGGGACGGAGGTAGAAGGATGCGCTCTTGGAGGTTGGCACGTTGAGGTCGAAACCTATGGCAAAACTGTTCTTCGGGGTGAGACGGAAGCGGTTGCCGGCATATTCCTGCTTCACGCCGTTGTCGTCGGTGTCGTTAAACTTACCCTCGATGTACGACCAGTTGCCGAAGAGGTTGAGGTTGCGGCAGGGGGAATAGCTGAGGCTTGCCTCCAATCCGAAACTGTGGGCACGACCGGCGTCATCATATTCATACTTGCTGGTGGTCTGGTTGAACACCGATGTCTGGTAGTTGTACCAGTCGTAATAGTAGGCGCAGAAGTCGTAGGTGAGTCGGCCTTGCAGCAGACTGCCCTTCACGCCTCCCTCGTAGCTGTAGATAATCTCGGGGTTGAGGGTTTCGAAATCATCTGGGTCGTTGTTGAAGTAGAGCACTCCCGGACGACGGCCACGGGAAACACTGGCGTAGATGTTGTTCCTGCCAATCATGTAGTTGAGGGCTGCACGGCCCACCCACGACCAGTAGCTGTCCTTGGCTGTTACCTTCTCGCCGTTGGTGGTGGGCTTGTAGAGCACAGCCTTGCCGAACAATACGGGAACGGTGGAAGACGAGTAGCCTGTCTCCTGCTGCTCGTAGGTGCCACGGATACCGAGGGTAAAGTTCAGGTGCTTGGTAATCTTGAAGGTTCCGTCGGCGAAGACCTCCACGGCCTGGTTGGTGCCGTAGTTTTTGCCTTGCTCGGTGTAGTCGGTGGCGAGCTGCATGTTTGACATAGCCTGCAGCGTACCCAGTATCGTCTTGCCGCTATCGCCCATGCCTATCAATGTTTGGTCCAAGTCCATGCCTACTTGGCTGAGTGCAGCTTTCAGGTCGCCGTAGATGTCGGGAGTGGCGGTGACGGGCACCATCTTGCCGTTGCTGTCCATTGTGGGAGAATCAGGGAACCATTTGCTCATCAGTTGATTGAGGGTTGTTTCTACCATGGGCAGGTAAGCGGCTGGAAGTTTCTGGCTGAGCAATGCCTTCACGTTGTCCATCTGGCTGCTGAGCTGCGACTTGATGCTCTTCTGGATATACACAGGGTAGAGATACTGTAGGTTTGCCTTAGCGGTGACATCCTGCGAGGAGTTCTCGTAGAAATAGCTGGCACCTACGAATCCCGAGAATCGGTTTTTGTCATCATAGTTGAAGCGCAACTCCTGGCTGAACTGTGTGCCCTTTTCCTTTTCCTCGCAAAGCAAGAGGGGGAGATAGGTGCCGTCGGCATCGAACTTCTCGTCGCTGTCGAAGGCTCTGAAGCCTGTGATGGAGTTGAGCGACCATCGACTTCCCATGTTGTGGGTGATGTTCAGGAGCGCACCGCCCACGTTGCGCTTGATGCCGAGTTGCTTGCCTGCCTCCAGGTTGGCTGTGCTGTTGGGGTCGCTGTTGCCGTAGAGTGGGTTGACGGTGTGGAAGGAGGTGCCTGGATAGTCATCGTGCTGATAGTCGAGTACCAGTCCTACAGACGTGTCCTCGTTCGCCCACCATTGTGTGGAGTTTCTGAAAGCCAAGGCGTTCTTGCCGTTCAGTCTGCCGCCAGCCTCGTTCTTGATGAAACCGTCGTGGGCATCATAGTCGAAGGCGAAGCGGTTGGCGAGCTTTTCCTTGACGATGGGCGTATTGATGAATCCCGTCACCTGACGCTGGTTGTAGGTTCCGTAGTTCATGGAGATTTCGCCCGTGAGAGCATCCACGGGCTTGTGACGGAGAATGCTGATGCCGCCAATCTCGGCTCCACGACCGAAGAGGGTTCCCTGCGGACCTTTGGCTACTTCCACACGCTCCAAGTCGAAAAGCTCCACGGCAGAACCACGACTGCGGGAGGTAGATACGCCATCCATGAAGACGGATACACGTGGCTGGGCATAGGCAGCACCATCGTCGGAGGTCACGCCACGGATCACATAGCCGGGGTTGTTGGGACTTTGTAACTGGATTTGCACGCCGGGGGTAAACTGTGCCACGTCATCCATCTGATGGAGGTTGAGCTTTTCCATCACACTTCCTGTTACCGCACTCACGGCAACAGGAATCTCCAGATTGCTCTGTTTCTTCTTCTGCGTAGTGACGATTACCTCGCCCAAAGTCTGGCTGTCCTCCTTCATCACCACGTTGAGGCTGTTGTCGTCCGCACTCTTTGTCACGGTGTTGTAGCCTATATAAGTAAAGGTGAGTTTCTCCCCTGGGCTGACGGAGATGCGAAACTCACCGTTCATGTCGGTCTGCACATTTTGTCCAGCGCAGTGAACCACCACGCCAGGCAGAGCCTCGCCCTGTTCGTTTGTCACCTTGCCATTCACGGTGTTCACACCCATTGCCTTGCCAGCTACGGTATTGCCGTCTGGCAGATTGTCAGCCCAAAGCTGACCGCAGAAAGCTCCCTGCGACAGTAGTCCTGCCACGGTGAGAGCTAATACATTCTTCTTCATACAATCTTATTTCTTGTTCATTTTACGGGTGCAAAGGTAGAGATACCTTGTTACACCACGGTTTCCATTGTATGAAGAATGTGTAAAGAGGCGGAATACTTATTTTATGAACTTGTTACCATTCCACGCTTTCTTTCAGGATGACTCCATCCGTCGCGTCATCTGCCGTGAAGGTGTTGCCACGATACTGCACGCAGA
>CAVJZZ010000100.1:0-8061 GCA_963654295.1 Lachnospiraceae bacterium
TTTATGTGTTTTCAAATTTAAACAATGAAGAAAAAGAATGGCATTGCGCTCGCAGTGGCATGTGTCCTGGGCGGACAGATGGCTATGGCGCAAGCAAAGCTCGACACCACGAAGGTGAACAAACTCGACGAAGTGGTTGTCAAGGGTGTGAGAGCGATGAAGAACGCTCCGTTCGCCGTTGCGAACATCAAGAAATCGGAATTACAGTACTTCTCGAAGTCGGGCAAAGAGTTGCCCTTCTTGCTCCAGCAGACGCCTGGCGTATTGGCATGGAGCGAAAACGGTATGGGCACAGGTACCGTTTATATGCGCATGCGCGGTGCAGCCGGCAGCCGCATCAACGTAACGCTCGATGGTGTGCCCCTCAACTCGCCAGAAGACCAAACCGTATTCTGGGCCAACATGAACAGCTATGCTTCCATGCTCGGCAGCGTGCAGATACAGCGTGGCGTAGGCTCCTCTACCACAGGCGACGGTGCTTTCGGCGGATCGCTCTCGTTGGCAATGAGCACTCCGTCGCTCACGCCTTCACTGCAGCTCACCGGTTCATACGGTTCGCTGAACACCTATAACGCCGGACTCAACTTCTCGACGGGTCTCATCGGCAAGCACTTCATCTTCGACGGAGCTTATCACGAGACGGCTACAGACGGCTACGTGCACAACACCAACGGCCGCTCGGGTTCTTACTACGGCGGACTGACCTGGTTGGGCGACAACTTTAAGCTCAGCTACAAGAACGTCGGCAACTTCGAAAAGACGGGCCAGGCATGGTGCGGTGTGCTCGAAGGCGACTACGACACCAACTTCACCATGGAAGACTACGGCATCCACTCTTATAAAGATATGTATGCGCACGGAATGGGCCGCTACAACGTGATGACGGAAGTGATTGACTGGAACGAAGCCGACTGGAAGAACGGCAAATTTACAACCACGCCACACACCATGCGCAACGGCAATGCATGGGACAAGACCACAGACAACTTCTACCAGAACCACAACATCCTGTCCGCTTCCTGGACTCCCTCTGAGCACTGGACACACCACGTGGCACTGCACTACACCTATGGCTACGGCTACTACAAGGAGTTCCGCATCGCCAAACGACTGAACGAGAAGTTCGGCATCAACGAGTTCGGCGACGACGGCAAGGGCATCAAGTCGGAGACAGTCCGCAAGAAGGGACTGACACAGAACACCTTTGGCGGCGTGTATAATGCCAACTACAAGGACGAGAACTGGGACGTAGTGGGTGGCATAAGCGCACAGCTGTTCCGCGCAAACCACTGGGGCTACCTCACCTATATCGCCAACGAGGAACTGGAAAGGAAGTATCTCTCGAACGGCGGGCAGTACAAATATTATGATTCGGATGCCGACAAGAACGACTATAGCTGGTATATCAAGGCCAACCACAAGTTGAACAACAACTGGAACGTCTTTGCCGACATGCAGATGCGCTACGTGAACTACTCTACAGACGGCATCAACGACCGCTTCGTGGTGGAGAAGAAGGTGGACGGCAAGAAGTATTACACCAACCAGCACCTCGACATCAACGAGAACTACTTCTTCGTAAACCCGAAAGCCGGTATCAGCTATGCCAACAACGGACACAAGGCTTACGGTTCTATTGCATACAGCAACCGCGAACCTGAGCGCAACAACTTCACCGACAACAGAAGCTACCCCGCACCGACACCTGAGCGTCTGCTCGACTTCGAGCTGGGCTATCAGTATGAGGGAAGCAACTGGCATGCTGGCGTGAACTTCTACTACATGGACTACGTGAACCAGTTTGTGCAGACCGGTGCCAAGAGCGACATCGGTGAGGCGCTGACCACCAACATCAAGGATTCTTATCGTATGGGAGCAGAGATCAGCGCAGGCTGGAGCCCGCTTTCATGGCTTTCCATTGAAGGCAATGCCGCACTGAGCAGAAACAAACTGAAGGACTTCGACGAAGTGGTGGAAGACTGGGACGCAGAAAGCGGCGAGCGCACCATCCACTATGAGAACAACACCCTGTCTTACTCACCCTCTGCCATCCTCAACGGATTCCTCAACATCCACTTCGGCGGATTCCGTGCCACCTGGCACACCAACTTCGTGAGCCGCCAGTATCTGGACAACTCTGAGAGCATCGAGCGTTCACTGCCCTGCTACTCACAGACCAACGTCAACATGAACTACACGTTCAACGTTGCCAAGAAGTTCATCGGCATGAAATCCATCACCATCGGTGCCGACCTGAACAACATCTTCGACCGCCACTATGCCCCCAGCGGTTCCGTATGGTACAGCTGGTTCTACAACGGCAAGCGCAACCAGGCGATTTCATACATCCCGATGGCAGGTTTCACAGCGATGGGCCACCTCACTCTGAACTTCTAACGGAATGGCAGAATTCATATCCACACACGGATTAGACATCTTTACCACGGTGCTCGGGCTCGTCTATATCGGGCTTGAGTACCGTGCCCATATCGCCCTGTGGGTGGTGGGCATCATCATGCCTGCCCTCGACGTGTATCTCTACTGGAGCCACGGACTGTATGGGGATGCCGGCATGGCGGTCTACTACACGGCAGCCGCCATCTACGGCTATCTGGTATGGAAGTTCGGACGAAAGCGGGGACAGAAGGAAAGCGGGCAACTGCCCATCACGCATTTCCGGCGCCGCCTCATCCTGCCCACGGCAGTGGCTTTTCTCGCCGCATGGGGCGCCACCTATTATATCCTCTCCCACTTCACCGACAGCACCGTTCCTGTGACCGACGCGTTTACCAACGCCCTGAGCTTTGTCGGTCTGTGGGCGCTCTCCCGCAAATACATCGAGCAGTGGATATTCTGGATTATCGTAGACGGGTTCTGCACCTATCTCTATATTGTCAAGGGGATTCCGTTCAAAGCCCTACTCTACGGACTCTATGTCATCATCGCCATCATGGGCTATGCCAAATGGAACAGGATGATGAAGGAGGAACTACAGAAACAGGGAAGCAACCCTGTATAATGACATTGAAATAGCTTTTATAAAGAATAGAATAAGTTTACTAAATCTTTCGTCATTAATCACTTACCTAAAGCTCGTGAGAGCCTATCATTAAAAGAGCATTTGTATATAAAACGAATGAACAATAGAAGTGCCGGGATTGTGAAATTCCGGCACTTCTACGTTTCTACCACTTCAGTTTGCCATACTTGTCTTTATACCACAACTGCCATGAGTTGACCATATTCTGCCAGATCACATAGGCGCAAGGTGCCACGGCGGCTGTAGGATTGAGGAACGTGATGGTAAGCCAGATGCCTACCATCGTGTTTTTCTGCCCAAGCGCCTGACCGGCACTGATGCTCTGTCCATAGAAGCTGCCCACATACTTGCCGATGGTGAACTGCAGCAACGTGACTGCCAAGGGAATCACCAACAGGGCAAACAACACCCACCCCGACACCGAGGCGGCAATGATGTTGTGCAGGGTCAGCCCCATGAGGATGGACAGATTGAACGCCCACATATAGAACGCCAGGTTTTTCATCTGCTTGATACGCGCAGCAAAGGCCGGGAGGTATCTGCGGGTGAGCAGAGCCAGACACAAGGGCAACAGCAACACCGTGACCACGCGCTTCAAGATCAAGAGGAAGGCGAAGGAGAAGGTGATGTCTGCACTGCGCTCCACCATGGGGAAGAACAAGGGAATGATGATCGACGTGACGATATTGGCAATCAGCGTGTAGACGGTGAGCGACTCGATGCTGCCGCCCAACTTCTCCGTAATCACGGGGGCTGCCGCTGCCGTCGGACAGATCACACAGATAAACGCGCCCTCAAGCAACAGCTTAAGCTGGAAATCATGGGTGAAAGCTATCGCAACGACCAGCAGTCCGGACATCAGGGTGCGGATGGCCTGCAGGATGAAATGCCACGTGCAGGGACGCAGGTTGTCGATCTTGATCTTGCAAAACGTCACATAGAGCATCGCGAATATCACATAGGGCAGGATTCCCGGCACGTAAGGACCGACGGCATTGCCGAACGGAATGAGAAAGGGGATGTTGCTGAACAGGAGATAGACCACTGCGCCCAATGCCAAGGCACAAGGCAAGGTCCATTTCTTCACAAAAGCCAAGATATTCATAACCGCTATAGTTTTTATGTGAGTGCGCTTTTGAGGTGCAAAGTTACGGCATTTGACGATTATTTAGTAACTTTGCGCCGTTTTTAACAATCTTATCAATATGTACAACAACGCGAAAGCATTGGGCACACCCGTGAAGTTCAAACACTTCACACACAAAGGGTATGCGCTTTTCGCTTGCATCGGACGGGAAGTGCTGATCGGCACGCTCAGTGTGGCTACACTGTCGCATGCCAAAGCCAACGGCATCAGCACCCACCGGGTGGATTCAGACACGACCGCCATAGCCACGCAACGAGAAGTAATGCTCAATGAGGTGAGCATCACCGGCTCACGAGCGCCCATGACGAGAAGTCAGGCGGCGAGAATGGTTACTGTACTGGAGCGGAAGGACATCCAAACCGCGCCCGTACAAAGTGTTAACGATTTACTGAAATACGTTGCCGGCGTAGACGTGCGCCAGCGGGGTCCCATCGGAGCCCAGACGGACATCAGCATCCGGGGCGGCAACTATGAGCAAATCACCGTACTGCTCAACGGCATCAACATCTGTGACCCGCAGACAGGACACAATGCCTTTGACTTCCCCGTGGATGTGAGCGACATCGAGCGGGTGGAAGTGCTCGAAGGTCCTGCAGGCAGAGTGTTTGGAACGTCCTCCCTTCTTGGAGCCATCAACATCGTCACCAAGCACAACACCGCCAACCAACTTTCTGCACACGCTGAAGGGGGCAGCTACGGATATGCCAACACTGGCGCTGGCATACACTTGTCTTCACCGAAATGGTACAACAGTGTGTCTGCCAACTACACTCGCTCTGACGGGTATAACCGCAACCGCGCAGGCAGGCTCAACACCGACTTCAAGGGAAGCAAGGCTTTTTATCAAGGGGGATACACAGACCGCGACATCATCGTCAACTGGCACGCAGGCATCAGCGCCCGCGACTTCGGCTCTAACACGTTCTATGGTACGGGGTCTGACGACCAGTTTGAGCACACGCTCAAGACATATACTGCCCTGCAGGCGGAGACACGCCACGGACGGTTCCACCTGAAACCTTCGGTCTACTGGAACCGCAACATGGACCGCTTTGAATATTTCCGCGGTCTCGACAACATCATCCCCGACGGCGGAACCTATGGCGTTGCCTACAATTATCACCGCACAGACATCTATGGCGTCAACCTCAACTCTTATTTCGACTGGACGTTGGGGCGCACTGCCGTATGTGCAGAACTGCGCAACGAGGACCTCGTAAGCACCACGCTCGGCGAACCGCTGGAATCGCCCAAGCATGTGCACCGCACCGACCGCGACTACACCAAGGGACTGAACCGCACCAATATCAGTTTCACCGTCGAGCACAACATCCTTCTCAAGCGTTTCACGTTGTCTGCAGGCATCGTTGCCGTGAAGAACTCCTGGAACCATATGAACATGAGAGTGTATCCGGGCGTAGACGCCAGCTACCGCTTCACAGACCGGCTCAAGGTCTACGCCTCCTACAATTCTTCGCTCAGGATGCCTTCCGCCACAGAACTCTACTACTCCGTGGGCGGTCATCAGGCAGACAAGCACCTGAAGCCGGAGGAGTTGCAGGCTTGGGAAACGGGCTTCAAATATGCGGGTACTGGAATCAGTGCCAGCGCCGACATCTTCTACAACCACTGCAGGAATATGATCGACTGGATCTATGACACCGACGACGGGGAAAATGCGGTGTGGAAGTCGGTCAACTTCACACGGATTAACACGTTGGGTGCAGAAGCGTCACTGGTGTTCAGGTTTAAAGAACTGTTGCCCGCCCAGCACTTCCTCAAGTCTTTCAAGGTGTCATACACCTATATGGCACAAGAAAAAGATGAGCCGGAGCACATCCAAAGCCGCTCCACATTGGAGTATCTGCGCCACAAAGTAGTGGCCGACTTGGACTTGAATCTGTGGAAGAATCTGGACCTCACCGTGAAATACCGGTTCCAGAAGCGCACCGGGAGCTTTACTGCCAAAGATGCTGCCGGGAATACGCACACTCAGCGTTACAGTCCCTATGCCGTCACCGATGCCCGCTTGGCATGGAACAGCAGAAATTACCGGCTGTACGCCGAGGCGAACAACCTGTTAAACAAGAAATATTATGATTTCGGAAGTCTTCCGCAGCCGGGCATCTGGGTGATGGCTGGAGCGTCCGTAGACATCCGTTTATAGTTCTCTCACCAGTCGCCCGAGGATCCTAATAGCCTTGCTGCGCGACAGATCACCGGGATTGCTTCCCGGTTCTCCCTCGGGCACACACAGACCTTGACGGGCATAGTAATCCTTCCAGTAAGCGGTTACTTTGCCCGTCTTGTCGTGAAAGGACATCGGTATCGGCGGGAAGACCAGCTGTCCGTTGCGGTCACGATAATTCTTCTGCACCAGTTCGCTGCAATAATAGGCACTGTCGTCAGGCATGAAGTTGAAGTCGTATGGTTTGCCGAGGCATGCCAACGCGCGTTGCACAGACTGCGCCACGCCTACAGTATCTGTCAGTTGGGCATGCACCACACAGGTTCGGCGTGCCAGCAGGCTGTCAATCGGCGTCAGGCATACGCCACGGTGCACGGCTTCAAGGGCATACCATTTGCCGCCTTCCCAGTGTGCAATCGCCACATGATCTATCTTCATCCCGTCTACGCCTTGGGTTACCGCAGTGATCTGGTTTCCGCTTTCCGATGCGCAGAAGAGCAGATCGCCCTCACACAAACCGCAGGTTGATGGAGGCAAAACCTGTTGAGCCAGCACGATACGGGCACAAACCAGGCATAAAAGCAACAATATCTTCTTCATTTGCTGTTTCTTCTCAATACTGCAAAAGTAATCATAAATGCCCCGTCTCCCAACAATCTCGCTTAAAAATAATGGATATATTTGTCAATGCCGGCAGAAATCATTATCTTTGCATACAATTATGCGCTTGTGGCGAAATTGGTAGACGCGCTAGACTTAGGATCTAGTGTTTTACGACGTGTAGGTTCGAGTCCTATCAGGCGCACGAAAGAGAAAGATAAACTTTCTGATATTCAATCGGTTGGTTATCTTCCTCTTTATTTTTTGTCAACCAACTGTCAACCGAAATATTTTGGGCTATGCAATTTCATATAATCTTCTTATTGCAAGTTAGCTATTTTTATCTTTCCCTCCCATCAATCCCTTCTGCTCACGTTCAAAGTTCTCTAAGAAGTGAATCTCTACAGGCGAGAGGCTATTCTTGGTACGTTCCTTGAATTTATCGTATTCTTGGTCGGCTTTCTCTTTAGCAAGTTTGGCGGAGATTTTACCGGCGTGAGCGAGGATGTCTTTTCGGGAGATGCGTAGGAAATCATCAAGAATGTTTATCCAGTCTTTCATATACATAGGGCGGTGTTCCTCGGCTTGCATTTCAGCGAAGTCAAGATATAGGCTCACGATGCGGTTCAAGGATTTTATCTCTTCGTGGGTGAGATAATTCTTGGCTATTTCCGCTTCTGGTCGTGTAGGCATAGCTCCCGACCACGTTGTCAATCCCATAAAATCTTTTTCGGCATCGGCTCTCTCGTAGATGATTTCCGCAGCTGTATGCCCATGAACAGAATAGTGCATTTTGTTCTGCACTGTCTTGAAGAACTTTTGTGTCATTTCCACTCGTGGGTCATAGTCGATACTGAGGGCATAAATCTCCAACACTTTACGATAGAACACCTTTTCACTGGAGCGGATGTCGCGTATTCTTGCAAGCAGTTCATCGAAATAGTTGCCGCCTCCTGCCCTTTTCAACAGGTCATCGTTCATGGCAAAGCCCTTTACTATATACTCCTTCAAGACTTTGGTAGCCCATATACGGAACTGAACGCCACGATAGGAATGAACACGATAACCTACACTGATTATCATGTC
>CAVJZZ010000101.1:0-8031 GCA_963654295.1 Lachnospiraceae bacterium
CGCTCTATTTTAGAGTGCGGACAGAGAGGGGTTTGCCTATCGCTGAATAGTTACAGTTGTTATGAATACGAAGAAAAGCCTGTTGTTCCTCTTGGCAACAACCTCTGCGTGCTTAGTGCAGGCAGCTCCACCATTTCATTTCGGTGCAACTGCCGACATGGAACAAGTGCAAGAAAAAGGTCACACCTTTGTAAAAGGGCGCGTCATTGATTCAGACGGCAATCCCCTTGTAGGTGTCACCGTAAAAGTTGAGGGCACAAGCTATGGTGTCATCACAGACACGGATGGAAACTACATCCTGGAATTTCCATCCATGTCACATCCCAAGATTGTATATTCCTGCATTGGCTTCAAATCAAAGAGCCTTAACTTCCAAGGTGTGAAGGAACAGAATATGATTCTCGAATTGGATCATGTTGCACTTGACGACCTCGTCGTCATCGGCTATGGCAGCAAGAGCCGCAAGGATGTAACGAGCGCCATCTCTACTGTCAGCCAAGAGCAAATCAGCAAGTTGGCCGCAACGACAACAACACTCGACGGACTTCTTCAAGGTACGGTGAAGGGTGTGCTTGCCACCACATCGAACGGTGAGCCAGGCTCTACGCTCAAGCTCAACATCCGTGGTGTCACCTCCCCTTACCCGAAATCAGGCAAGGGCAACAACAACCAGCCCCTCTTTGTCATCGACGGCGTCCCCACCTTCATGGAGGATACCGGCATCAATCCCCTTATCAACATCTCACCCAACGACATCGAGAGCATCGACGTGTTGAAAGATGCTGCTGCCACTGCCATCTATGGTTCACGCGGTGCCAATGGTGTCGTCATCGTCAAGACTAAGAATGGCAAGCGGAACGAAAAGACCAAGGTATCCTTTGGCTACACTTTCTCATTCAGCAATCCTATCAAGAACTACAAGCCACTGAACACCAGCGAATATAAAAATGTGCAAGACGAAATACTGCGCAACACGGTAAACGGCATGAACAACGGCAGTTCGCTGGTTGACCTGTATGGCATCACCGACTATCTCAGTCAATATGGCAACATCGGCATGGACGAGGAGACCGGACTCTATACCTACAACGGCCTCAACGAAAGTCTCTTCGGCACAAGCAATACCAATTGGGCACAAGAGGTGATCAACAAGAATGCCCCGACCCACCAGTATAACGTAGCCATCAGAGGCGGCAGCAACAAGACCAACTACTCCTTCTCCTTTAACGGAACGAACCAGGAAGGTCTTTTGCTCAACGACAGCATGGAAAGATACGGTGCAAGACTCTCCATCGACTCTGAAATCAACAAATACATCACCGTAGGCGGTGTGCTCGACTACACCTACTCCTCCCGCAAGAGTGGCAGCAACGATCCTGCTTTGGGCTATGACAATGATTCTTGGCAGACCCGTCCCGACATGGCTGTGCGTGATGCAAACGGCAACTTGCAGCGAGTAGACAAGTTCGGTCTCTATGCAGACTCCTATATGGACGCCAGTCCCGTGGGCAAGCTTCAGAGAAAGACCAGCTACGAGAACGACCAGTTCTCGGGCAACGCCTACATCGACATCAGACCTATCACCGGACTGACCCTGCACGCCGATGCCAACGTGTCACGCTTCATCTTCAACAACAGCTATTTCTCGCCCAAGGTATCCCTGCCGGAACAGTTGGGAATGGAAGCAACATCCACACTGGCAGAATCCAGCTATCGCAACACCAACACCTCCATCAATTTCCGCGCAGACTACAAATTCACTGTCTTGGACGACCACCGGTTCAATGTGATGGCTGGCTACAGTGCAGACAGATACTGGAGCAAGGAACACGACCAGGCATACAGCGGCTTCCCAAACGATGATGTGCTGTACAATGCCAGCTCTGCCACTACCACCAACAAGCCTTCAGAGACCTTCTCGAAGAGCGGGCTCAACTCTATCTATGGACGTGTGAGCTACGATTATCTCTCACGCTACTTGCTTGACCTCAGCCTCCGTTCCGACGAATCATCCAAATTCGGCCCCGGCAAGAAGCGCGGCACATTCCCTGCTGTTTCCTTGGCTTGGCGCATCAACCAAGAGCCGTTCATGGCTGCTGCCAAGGACGTAAACGACCTGAAGCTCCGTCTGAGCTGGGGTAAGACAGGTTCTACCAACGTGTCCGACTTCTCATACCTCCAGTATTTCAGTGCCAACAAATACGCCGGACAAGGTGCCATCACCCTTAATTCCCTGTATCCCAACAAGGATATCCACTGGGAGATGACAACGGAGTATAACGCAGGTCTTGACTTTACCCTGTTTGACGGCAGACTGAACGGTAGCTTCGACATTTATCACCGCAAGACAGATGGCGCACTGGCACCGGCACCGATTGCACTGGAGTTTGGTATCGGCACCTACTACAGCAACATCCTCGACCTGACCAACAACGGCTTTGAGTTCTCCATCGGTGGTGATGTAGTCCGCACCAAGGACTTCACCTACAACACCATGCTCAGCATCTCATCCAACAAGAACAAGATCACGAAACTCAACGGCTCTACCCTCGACCTCATGCACCAAGACCTCTATATGGAAGGTCACGCCATGGGAACCGTGAAGGGCTATAAGGTGGCAGGCATCTTCCAGAGCCAGGAGCAGATTGACGAGTTGGATGCACAGGCACAAGCCAAAGGCTACGACTTCTATCAAAGCAATGCCCATGTCGGCGACTATATGTTTGTCGACACAGATGGCAACGGTTATATCTCTGAAGCCGACCGCACAGCTATCGCCAACCCCGAGCCCAAAGTGTTTGGAGGATGGTCGCACACCTTATCTTATAAGAACCTCACACTGTCAATGCTCTTCCAATACCAGTTTGGAGGCGACGCCTACTATAGCACCATGCAGGAGTCTGCCAGCGGTGCCTTGGGCGCAAGCATTCTGCGTGAAATGTATGGAAACACCTGGACACCGGAACGCACAGACGCCAAGTATGCCCAGTTGATATGGTTGCCTTACAGCACAAGCAATACGGATGCCAACGACCGCTACGTATATTCCAACTCTTACTTCCGCCTTCGCAACATCACGCTTTCCTATAGCTTTGAGCCTGCGTGGTTGGAACGTCTGCACGTGAGCAGCGCGTCAGTATTCTTTACGGCCACCAACCTGTTCACAATCACAAGCTGGCCAGGTTTGGATCCCGACATGTCGGCAACCAATGCCTATACCAAGGCCACAGAGACCAAGGACGTATATCCTATGAGCCGCTCGTTCTCATTCGGTCTTAAATTACAATTCTAACACCTCCACCCACAAAGAATGTAGATTATGAAAAAGATAAGATTACAAGTCCTTACCATCCTGTCTGCCGCCACATTCACCCTCACGTCATGCGACTTGATAGGCAGCATCGATGACATTAAGCCAGACTATGTGATAACCGATGACAACTATATCACAGATGCTGCATCGGCACAAACTGCCCTCAATGGTGTATATGCCTCTTGGCGCAGCACAGGTGTCTCCTACCTCCGATATGGCATCGCCTCGATGGCACACACCGAGATGCAAGCCATGGTGATGGGAGCCGATGAGTTTGCCGCAGAGAACATCGAGACCAACAACAGCAATGTGGAGACTGCCTATACAGCCTACTACAACGTCATCAACACCGCCAACACGTTCCTGGTGCACATCAACAAAAGCATATCAGGACTGAGTGAAGACAAGCGCACAGAGATGATTGCGGAGGCTCGGTGCCAGCGTGCATTGGCATACCTCACGCTCCTAAAATGCTTCGGCGAGTATTGGAACCAAAGTTCTGCATACGGCGTCTGTCTCTTTAAGGACGAATTGGCAAGAGACAACGAGCCACACAAGCGCTCTTCTGTAGCCGACACCTATAAGTTGATAGAAGAAGACCTTGACTATGCCATCGCCCACTGCGAGCAACAGCCCACCGGCCATTATCTGGTGAGCAGTCTCTTCGCCAAGGCACTGAAGGCAAAGATGTATCTTGCACAAGACAACTATGTCGAGGCAGCCAAGTTGGCTGAGGAGGTCATCAACGAAGCCGGTACCGCAGGATATGAGTTGGACAGCGACTATTCCAACATCTTTAGCGAGCAATTCAACTCCAAGGAGATGCTCTTCGCCCCCTACACCGCCAACCCAGACGAATTGATGGATGCCTCTTGGTTCGGCTTCACTCCGGGTTCGCTTCTCACCAAGATTGCGGACGACCTGGTTGCTGACGAAACAACAGGAGGAGACGAAACCGTAACACCCGGTGAAGATGAAGAGGGTATTGTGACACAAGAAGACGACGGTGTCATTGTCTTTCCTGACGGAGATGGAGATATCGACTATCCTTTCTTCCCCGGTGGATCAACAGACGCCGCTACCTACGACAGTCGCTACACGTGGGCATATAATGGAACAGCATTGACAAACATCGGGAAATACAACAAGTTGACTCCCGAATTCATGTTCGAAGACTCCTACTATTTCATGCGACTGGCAGAAGTCTACTACATTGCCGCCGAAGCGGAAGCCCGCCAAGGTCAGTATGACAAGGCTCGCACCCTGCTGGCTACAGTCATCGAACGGGCAGGTTATACTGAAGATGACGTGAATGCCATCGACAACGCCAACCTGTTGGGAGAAATTCTCAAACACAAGTTGGTAGACCTCAGCAACGAGAACCTGGAAGAATGGTTCGACCTGTGCCGTTACAACCGAAATGGTGGTTTCGAAGGATGGACGGAAGACGAGAAGGCAGAGTTGCCCAGCTTCAGAAGATACCTGCTCCCAATACCGAAGGCATCTATCGGTGCCAACAATCTTTTGGAGCAGAACCCGGAATACAAGGACTAATAAGAATATACTGTAACAAACATGATGAAATCAAGAAATTGGATGACGGCCGTTGCCGGCTTGATGCTGGCAATGGCTGCCAATGCCCAAAGTTTTGTGATGAAAGGCACGGTGAAGGGTGACGTGGAAGGTTGTTCTGTCATGTTGCAGAAATACGACATCGACCAGGCCGTCAACTTGGACAGCACCACCATCAATAACGGAGTGTTCACGCTCAAAGGGGATGTAAAGCTTCCTGAGCAATACCAGTTGATCATCAACCTCAACAAGCCCGGAGTAGCAGAACCCGACTATCAGAAGATGTTCTCGACCCGTGTGTATGTTGAGAACAAGCCGATGACTTATGACGTAGACCTGACGGGGTTCCCTACGGAAAGAGACATGAGCATGATATCAACGACCGTCAAAGGCTCCACGACTCAAGATGTCTATCAATCCTATCTGGACATGATTGCCCCCATCAAGGACCAAATGCACCAGATGAACGACAGCATCAACCTAAGTACGGACCTGACCCAGAGGGTATCATTCGCAAAAAAGTCTTTAACACTACAAGACCACCTGCGCCAACAGACCTGCCAGTTTATCCAGAACCACAGCAGTTCGTTGGTAGCCCTCGATTTGCTCACCGAGAGTTTCTCGTCATTACCGGCACCTTATACATCTGCACAAATCGACGAGATGGTAAGTTGGCTGAAGAACGATTGGGGCAGCACACCTGGCTTTTCCATGCTGCAAGCACAAGCAGAGATGGCGAAGCACACTGCCGTAGGCAATCCCTTCATCGACGGAACGCTCCTCACGCCAGAAGGCAAGGAAGTGAAACTGTCTTCCCTCGTCAAGAAAGGGGAATACACCATGCTGGAGTTTTGGGCATCCTGGTGTCATCCCTGCCGGCAAGAGATACCGCATCTCAAGAAAGTGCATGAAAAATACAAGGGGTTCAACATCATCAGTATCTCTGTCGACATGCAAGACGCCGACTGGAAGAAAGCCATGAACAAGGAAGGCATGACCTGGACCCAACTGCGCAACCCCGAAGGCTTTGGCGGCATGGTGATGGGAGAATATGGCATCAACGGCATACCCGCTTGCATCATCCTGGACAAGGACGGCAACTTCTATAAGACCAACATGAGCGGAGCTTACCTCGACGCTTTCTTGTATGACTATTACAAGAGATAAAAGAGGAACATTTACAAGATATACACGCAAAAAGCATGGAAAGGTTTGCTTCTCCATGCTTTTGCGTTTATATGTAACACATTCCACACTTTCATTTTACAAATTTTCTTTGTTGCTTTCATAAGAAAGCTGTAATTTTGCAAAAATTTTATAGTAATGTATACATTTGTCATCAGTTTGATATGCCTCGTCTTAGGATACTTCCTTTATG
The DNA here is from genome assembly GCA_963654295.1 of Lachnospiraceae bacterium. Lineage (GTDB taxonomy): Bacteria > Bacteroidota > Bacteroidia > Bacteroidales > Bacteroidaceae > Prevotella. The sequence continues at coordinate 6,264 of CAVJZZ010000101.1, forward strand.
GAAAGTTTGTTGAGCATATCATGCAGCCCGACTCGAACCGGGCTACACCATGTTACACCATGCAAGACGGGATTGACTACACGCCCATGCCTACATGGAGAGTTTTCCTCATTCAATTCCTCAACATTGCCGGCACGGGTCCTATCTTCGGAACCATACAAGGTATCCTGTTCGGACCTTCTGCCTATTTCTGGATCGTGTTGGGATGTATCTTCGGTGGAGCTGCCCACGACTACATGGCAGCCATGATTTCGCTGAAGCGCAACGGTGCTTCACTTCCTGAAATCGTAGGAGACGAAATGGGCAGTTGGGCACGAAACTCACAACGCTACCTCGCCCTTTTCCTTATGATCATGGTAGTGGCTGTATTCGTCAAGACTCCAGCCGGTCTGTTGGCAAACCTTACCAGCAACCTGCCCATAGGCGACAGTTATTTCTTTTGGGTAGTTGTGATTTTCCTTTATTACCTGTTGGCAGCTACGCTCCCCATCAACAAGATTATCGGTAAGGTATACCCCATATTCGGCGTGATACTTATCTTCATGGCTGTATGTATCTTTATCGGCGTCTTTATCCACAGCGGCACTCCTATTCCAGAGATTACCGATGCCTTTGAGAACCACTATCCTGGAGGCAGTCTGCCAGTCTTCCCATGTCTGTGCATCACCATTGCCTGTGGTGCCGTGAGCGGATTCCACGCCACACAAAGTCCATTGATGGCACGATGCATCAAGAACGAACGCTACGGCAGACGTGTATTCTACGGAGCCATGATCACCGAGGGTGTCATCGCCCTTATCTGGTCGGCAGCAGCTTTGCAGTTTGCCAACGAACTTGACGTGGCAGGAAACACGCCCTACGAAAAGATATACAACGCCATGCTTGACGCCAACGGTGCTGTCAACCCCGCCATATTCGTCAACCATATCTGCAACAGCTGGCTCGGATCATTCGGTGCCATATTGGCCATATTGGGTGTGGTCATCGCACCGATTACCACGGGTGACACTGCCCTGCGTTGTGCGCGCTTGATCTTGGCAGACATGCTTAAGCTGAAACAGGACAAGGTGGCAAAGCGCATGTTGCTCTGCCTTCCAGTGTTTGTCATCAGCGTTGTCCTGCTCTTTGTCAAGTTTGATGTGTTGTGGCGCTACTTCGCCTGGTTCAATCAGACGTTCTCCATATTCACATTCTTCGCCATTGCCATCTATCTCGCCAAGCAGAAGAAGCCATATCTCACGGCAATCATTCCGGGAATGTTCATGGTCGCCGTATGCGTCACTTATCTTGCCGTAGACAAATACTGCGGTAATCTCAGCCGTGAAGCATCCTACCTCACAGGAGCCGTCGCAGCCTTTGCCTGTCTCCTCTGGTTCATGGTATGGAAACACAAACATATCGCCAACAACTAACAAGTATATTCCCCACCAAGCCCCCTGCAGCCTCCATCCATCGCTGCAGGGGGCTTTTTTAGATACCATTTTACGCCATATAGAAAAAATAATGCATAAAATATTTGGCGGTATCAAGAAAAAGCTATACCTTTGCACCCGCAAATAAGAAATATCGCGGAGTGGAGCAGTTGGTAGCTCGCCAGGCTCATAACCTGGAGGTCGCATGTTCGAGTCCTGCCTCCGCAACCAATATCGGCGTAACAAGTTGAGAAATCAGCGAGTTGCGCCGATTTCGCATTTAAGGCTGCGCCAAATATGCGGGTCACCTGCAAAAGCGTGTGGATTAAGCAAAAATCTTGGCTAGTCTAAAGAGG
>CAVJZZ010000102.1:0-7437 GCA_963654295.1 Lachnospiraceae bacterium
TGAACATCTTCTCGTTGGTATAGGAGTCGGGCTGTGTCTCGGCAGCGAGATAGAGGCTGTCCTTGGATGCCAAGGGAGAGATCTTGTTGATGATGTCATCCCAGTGGGCATCACGGTTCTTACCGAGGCGCTCACGCCACTGCTGCGCAATTTGGAGTGCACAATGCCAATAGCTCAACTCAAACGGAGGGTTCACCGTGGTAGCTGCCGGCAAGGTTTCCTGTGCGGCAATGCAACCGCGAAGGATATAGCGGTCGTTCTCCTTGTCATATTCTGCGAAGTCGCCCATAAACTCTGCCGTCTCGTCCACCAAGCGTGCATACTTCTGCAGCACCTGCGGTGTGGGGTTGGCACGATAGAGCAACTCAGCGAGATAGATGAGATGTGGCTGCTGCCAGATGAGGAAGCTGCCCACACTCGAAGGAGCCTCACCGGCATCGGGGTCGGTCATCTTCATCCAGCGAACACCCTTGAAGCCCTGACGTTCCGCTATCTTGCGGGCATTGTCCTCTGCCTTGAAATACCAGGAGAGGGAACGGTCGAGAAGTTCGGGATGTCCCCAAAGGGCAAACTGGGCTTGATGCCACAGAATCATCTCAAGGTGGAACTTTCCGAACCATGAATTATAGGTCAAGCCCGTTTCCTGTGGAGGGGTGTCACCGCCATCCTGAATGGCGAGCAGATACTGGCTAAGCACCACGCGGCGCTCCATTTCCTTGGCACGTGCATCCTTGCAGGCTCCGAAATCCACCATGGCGCCCTTCTTCCAATAGCCTTCCCAATAGGCTTTGCTGTCGGCTTCCACCTGGGCGAAAGTCTTTTCTGTCTTCGATGGCTGCTCGGTATATTCGCATGTGAGACTCAGTTCCTTGCCGCCAGCTACCAGTTGGTAGCGGTTCTTGCCGGTCTGCTTGATGTTGGCCTTGCCGGTCCATCGCAGTGTCACGTAGTAGACGGTTGCGTCTATCACGCGTTTCAGCGTGGCGGCATTGGCAGTCTTGTTCACCAGCGTGGTACTGTGCAGGTTGTCCTTGGTCCAGTCGCAAGCATCGTCACAGTGTCCGCCCGTAGGATAAGGGAAGCGCAGGTCTATGGCAATCTTACCATTGGAGGTCACATGGGTGGCAATCATGTCCAGTTCAGGGTCGCAGACGGTCTGCACCTGATAGTTCTTGCCTTTATAGGTAAAGCTGCTGCTGATTTCGCCTGCCCACATGTCAAGGGTCTGGTTGATGTTCTGCACGGCTGTGGGGTCTGTGCCAAGCGACAGACCGAGTGTGCCGAGGTGCAGACGATGAGGGTTCACACGATACCAGTCACCGGCAGCCTTGGCACGCTTGTCGTCCTTCACCTGTGTGGCGTAAGGCTCCTTGCGACCGCGACCGAAGTCGTAGTATTTCCAGCTTTCCTGTTCCTTGAAGTTCTCTGGATTCTTGAACGCATGCCATCCCCAGTCGCTCATCGTACCGAGGGGCACACCCTTGCTATAGCGTTCGGGGAACGACTGCAAACCTGTGCCGTCTACCGTCATGGCAAAGCCGCCGTTGCCGACAGACAGCGAACTGAGTGAGTCTATCCGGGTCACATGGGGATTGTTTCTCTCTACTACGGCGTGTCTGTCAATGTTTTGGGCATTCGCACCCAAGGCAAGCAACAGACAAATGCCTACAAAAAGTTTTCTCATGTCTATGTAATTGATTTTATTATTATTCGTAACTTCCGCCCACATTTCATTCATGGACATCATGGTTTTAGCAAGTGTAACGCAAAGTTACACCGCCATAAATATCCATAGCTTATAAAATCGTTCACGAATATATGTATCCGTACACAGCACAGACCAACACTTGTATGGATACTAAAGAAGTGTGCTCAAGAAGTTGTCAAGTCCTATTACATCGACACAGGGGAAATCAATTCTTTTCAGGATGTCATAATATCACTTCTTGAGCAATGCGTGTATGTCCTGATGGCGCAACCCATCAAGTTTTTCCTGGTTCAGCTTACCAGAACTCCAAAGGGCGTCTAAACAAGCGTCCGCCTTTTTCCGATAGTGTTCCGCCAAAACAGCCTTGACTTCAGACAACCGTTCTTCAGACCCATCGAAAGCAAACATCTTCAACAGTTGTTGCTGAATTGGATTAAAAGTCATTGTTTCCATAATATTACCTTGTTCTTTTATTCAGATGCAAATATACACAAAACCCCTATTGCCTCCAAATTTTCGTGGCATGAAATAGGAAAGTCCGGCATCGGAAGAGGATTCCAATGCCGGACTGAAAAGTATGAAACAAATGATGATTGCTACTTCATGATCTTGCGGGCAATGATCTTACCATTGTCCATGGTGGCACGCATAATGTAGATGCCGCCTGCCTGCGGATTGGCAATCAAACCGCCATTGAGGTCGTAGTACTGTATGCGCACGGGCACGCCGCCTGTCGTTGCATTCTCGATGCCGGTGGTGCTGTCAACGTGATATTCAAGAGCAATGATGAAGGCTTGTGTCTCACCTGAGTTCTTGAACGTGAGCGTCTCACTCACATCGGGCAATGTAAAGGACACATCATCGGGATCAGAGACGGTAGAAGTCAGGCGAAGTTCGGTGGTTTCACTCACCGCATATTCCTTGCCTGCAATGTTCGACCACCAGGTCTGACGGTCGGAAGCACTCTTGCTGGTATAACTCCAGATGCGCATCTTGGTCACCTTGGCATTCTCTGGCAAGAAGATGGTATTCTCCGTCTGGTTGCTGCCGATGATGGCGGTGCGGGCAATGGTCTCGCCCTTATATTCCACGTTCATCTTCGGATTGGTGCTACCCTTGCTGTAGCTCTTTGCAAGATTACCCGTGATGACCATCGAGAAACCTTCAGCCTCATCGTTCTGTGCACCCGTGAGCATGTTCTTGTAAGAACTGTTGTCGTAAGAACCCGCTGTCATATTGCCGTATGCCAAAAGCGCATACTTCGTGCCACTTGGTGTCGGGTCTGGTTCGGGGTCTGGTGTCGGGTCTACCGGCTTGGCTTCACCGCCTACCACCTTAATATAGCCCTCGGTATAGAGCGCAGACAAATCCCAAGTCTGTCCTTCTCCAGGTATTGCAGGAACGATGTTGGCAAACTCACCGGTAATGGAGAGATTGGAAGAAGAGAACACTTGTATCTTCGTGTCGGCATAGGGAGCTTCCTCAAATGCGCCATCGGCAATCTTCAGAGTTACATTCTCGCCCAGAGTCACGGCACCTGCCACAGCGATGGAGTTGCTGTTCGTCTTGTCGGCAGGAATTTCCACGGTCGTTCCATTACGCAGTGTCAAGGTCTTGCCCAAGGTGAGTGTAGAACCGTCTACCAGCGTATCGCCCGCCTGTATCACGGCATTTGCACCAATCACCACAGCACCTGCAAGGCTACCCTTACCTGCGAGTTTCGAGCCATCGTTGTTCACGGTGATGTTGCCCGTGCCCGTATTCTTGCCGTTGAACACCATCGTACCGCCGTTGATAACCGTCGAACCCGTATAGGTATTGTTTCCGTTCACGCGCCAAACACCAGAACCTTCCTTGATGATATTGGTCTTGCCTTCCTTGCCAGCAGATGTCTTGTTGTCAATCACACCGTTGAATTCCTCATCGGTATTGGCGTTACCGATACGCCAAGTCATCGCAGAGTTAGCATTCTTGCTACTGGAACCGATTGTCGTGTTCTTGTCTCCGCTCAAGCCTCCGATACGAAGGTTGTCATTGTTTGCCCAACTCATCAGACGGGTGTTGGTGGTCAAATACACACGAGCGTTCGGCATACCCTTGCTGCCACTTTGGAACATCAACTGGCTACCTTCCGAACTGGAGCCAAGTCCATTAGCCACAAGTGTGCCGTAGAATTTAGTCCAGTCTCCCTCAATGTATTCACGCACATAAGGTATCTGCAATTCAAGCGTACCTGTTCCACTCACATTGCTCTTGATGGTATTATTCTTGTCAATCTTAAAGGTTGAGTAGGTATTTTCCTTCACCTCTATCGGGAAGCGATAGCAGATAGTCAAGCCACCACCGTTAGCCACAGTGAAGTTACCGCCAGCCAACACCAATGCAGGGTTCTCCGTTTCATCACCGAGGAATATCTGCTTGCTTTCCACGCTCTTCAGATAACTTAATTTCAGCGTGCCGCCATCAGCCAGCACGGTCTTGCCGTTATATTTGAAGAACGATGGGGAAGCGGGCAAAATGGTGCCCTTGCCACTGAAGGTCACGTTGCCGTCACCCTCGATAGCACCGCTCATTGTCACGGTAGAAGCATTCTCCACACGGAACTCGGTGTCTTTGTAAAGTTGGGCGCTGCGGTTGGTCGAGGTATTACCACCCGTATAGTTCCAAACACCGCCGTCCCATATCCAGTTTTGGGCAAACTCATCAGAAGCACCGATGGCACTGTTCACGCCACCATCTTTCAGTGTGCCGAACGAGAACTCGCCGTCATGGAGCACGGTAGCGCCCTTGTAACCGTTTACGGTCTCTACCTTTAGCGTTCCCTTGCCCGTCTTGTTGAGTGAAGCCTCACCGTCGAGTGAACCTGTGCCTGCCAAAGTTACGTTGGCATCAGAGCGCACCACTACGGCTTTCTTCTCTACAGAGCCTTCCAATGTTTCGGTTTCGTCCACAGTAGGAGCGATGAGCCAATTTTCATCGTCACCCACAAAAGTGTCACAGTCTACCATCTCCACCTGCTTCGGGCGGCTCTTTGCCACCAACTCCACAGCCTCCGAATAGTTCTCGCCCTTATAGGCTTTCAAGCGAAGGTTGAGTGTTGTAGATGGTTCCAATCCTGTGAGCGTGAATGTTTCCGTGTCGGCAGGTATGCGCTGCAGTTCTTTCCATGTATCACCATCTTTCTGCTCAAGGATGAAACCCTCTTCACCTTCTGTATAGTCAGACCAGGAGAGCGTGATGGTGCTCTCTGTGGAAGACGCTACGGCAAAGAACTGTGGAACACGGAGATACAGCGGTCTGTTGTCTACCGTCAGACTATTGATATAATTTTCGATATTGGCATAGCCATTAGCGGCAATCTTGGTGGCATCGCTGGCATCGTTGGGGTCCAGGCCATTGGCTGTTTCCCAATCATCAGGAATACCATCGTTGTCGGTATCTACAGGTTTCGTGAAATTGGCTGTAGTCCAAGATGACGGAACACCCATCGGCAACTGCTCTTCCGTGGAGATGAGCGCACCGTCCTTGCCAAACGACTTCACCTGATTCACCACATAGAAGTCGACCATGTCGCGATAGGGCAAGTTGGCACCTACAATGGGGAGCAACTTGTCTACCAAGTCCTTGGCTGCCCATTTCTCCAATGTCGGGAAGGTATAGGTCACACCATTAAACGTGACATCGGAATAAGGTGTGGACTGAAGGTCTGCACCGGAATAGTCCGTTGCTTCCCACGGGTTGTACACGCCATCATTATTGGTATCTTGCCAGTTGCCGTCTGCATAGCAGTGGAAATTGGTATTACCGCCCGTGAAAGGAGACTTTCCGCCTGAAGGTCCGCTGATAAAGAGGTTGCTCTCGATGTTGCAATAAGATTCCCCTTCAGAGTCGCCGCCCATGTTATAGGCTGCCGCATTCCAGTTGTAGACGATGTTGTTGGTGTATTGGTTCACCGTCTTGATCTTGTTGTTACGCGTATTGTTGTCTGCATAGAGGTTGCGGTAGAGGGTGATGGCAGGATCCTGCATCAGTCCACCGGCAGAGTGCGGCTGCAGACCTTGACTCATGATCGAGTTGGAGATGGTGATGCGATAACTTGAGCATGCGCCGTTCGAATTGATGGAGAACGTCTCATCGAGTCCCCATGAGAACGAACAGTGGTCAAATATCATATCGTGTCCATTGGCGATGCCGGCACAGTCTTTGCCTGAGGTGCCGCCGTGTCCCATACGGAAGCGCATGTGACGGACAATGATATTGCTGGCACCCGAAAACGAAACGCCATTACCGTAAACGGTGATGCCCTCGCCCGGTGCTGTTTGGCCGGCTATATACTGGTTGTTCTTGAACACCAAGCGGTCTTTGATATTGATCACTCCCGATACGTCGAATACGATAAAACGATTGGACTGGCTGATGGCATCGCGGAGAGAACCCGTGCCTGAATCATTCAAGTTGGTCACGTGATAAACCGTGCCCCCATTACGGGCGCCCACCGCATAACGTCCCCAACCAGCCGCGCCAGGGAATGCGATGAGGTCATCAGCACTTGCGCCGAGACTTCCGCCCGTGAGCAATGCTGCCAACATGAGTTTGGTAAAGTTGTTGTTCATCTGATTGTTATTTTAGTTTTGGTTTTATTCAGGTAAATACGTCATGCAAAATTATCCGCACATCATAACAATACATTTATATAATAGTGCACAAACATATCAATCCGTACACACCAAATGCACGGATTGATATAAAATATTATTTTTCAAGGCGTTCCAACAGACCGCGACAACCGTCTTCTATCAGCTCGATGGCCAGTTCGAAGTCGCTGTCACCGCCATAGTATGGGTCTGGTACCGACGTGTTTTTACGGTGCTCGGTAAAATAGTCTGCCATGCGGCACACCTCTGCCCCACCGTCCAACCGCTCTTTCATGCGGCTCACCGCCTTGTAGTTTTCCTCATCCATCACGATGATATAGTCGAAGCGGTCGAAGTCGGCATCGCATATCTGGCGGGCATGATGGTCGAACGTGTAGCCGTGGAGGTGCCCATGATGGCGCATGCGGCTGTCGGGGAGGTTGCCCACATGCCACGCACCGATGCCGGCGCTGTCTATTTCATACTGATCCGCCAGTCCTCTTTCGTCCACCAAATGTTGCATGATGCCATTGGCAGCCGGCGAGCGGCAGATGTTTCCCAAACATATAAACAGGAGTTTCTTTCTTCTCATAGTTATGATTTTCTTACTTTCACATGCTCTTAATCGCATGCAAATATACAAAAATCATGGCAGTTTTAGTCTCAGAAGCATCCATAAAAACGCACGTGTCTGAAACGTTGTCGGTTTTATGGCGAGACGCGTTGAAAAATGAAGTAGTACTTCAAGTGCTGATGAAGTAGTACTTCGTTGGGCAATGAAGTACTACCTCGATGGCGGATGAGGATATACCTCATTGCCACTTGAGTATATACCTCGTGGGCGGATGAGGCTATACTCATTTATCAATGTGGTCATGGTGCACCACAGAAACACAAAACATGGAGCCTCGGAAAGACGAGACTCCATGCTTTTGTTTATGTCGTGGTTCTAAATATTACTAAAGTTTCCCACCCACCATTTTATAGGGTTTTAGGCATGAAAATATGCTATAAACCCCTATAAAATGGAGTCTTTAACATTTACCTAATTTGTGTTGTTATGCAGGTGTCCTGATTTCCAAAGCCTTGGCCATT
>CAVJZZ010000103.1:0-7435 GCA_963654295.1 Lachnospiraceae bacterium
TGTGCTTGCTGCCTACAGGATACTTAACCTCGATGGTCTCCCATGGGTCTTCCTTAAGCTGCTTGATACCGAGGCTCATCTTGCGCTCCTCGCGGTCGAGTGTGAGGATCACTGCCTCTACCTCGTCACCTACATGCAGGAATTCCTGTGCAGAACGCAAGTGCTGGCTCCAGCTCATTTCTGATACGTGGATCAAACCTTCTACGCCTGGAGCGATCTCTACGAATGCACCGTAATCAGCGATAACGACTACCTTACCCTTCACGTGGTCACCCACCTTGAGTTCAGCATCGAGAGCATCCCAAGGATGAGGAGTGAGCTGCTTCAGACCGAGAGCGATACGCTTCTTCTCGTCGTCGAAGTCGAGAATAACAACATTGATCTTCTGATCGAGAGCTACAACCTCGTGTGGATCGCTTACGCGGCCCCAAGAGAGGTCTGTGATGTGGATGAGTCCGTCAACACCACCGAGGTCAACGAATACACCGTAAGAAGTGATGTTCTTAACAGTACCTTCGAGGATCTGACCCTTTTCGAGCTTGCTGATGATTTCCTTCTTCTGTGCTTCCAACTCAGCCTCGATGAGAGCCTTGTGAGAAACAACTACGTTGCGGAATTCCTGGTTGATCTTAACCACCTTGAATTCCATGGTCTTGCCTACGAATACGTCGTAGTCGCGTATTGGGTGAACGTCGATCTGGCTGCCTGGCAAGAATGCCTCGATGCCGAATACGTCTACAATCATACCACCCTTAGTGCGGCACTTGATGTAGCCCTGGATAATCTCCTCGTTGTCGAGAGCCTTGTTGACAAGTTCCCAGCTCTTGCTCAAACGAGCCTTCTTGTGAGAAAGTACGAGCTGACCTTTCTTGTCTTCCTGGTTTTCCACGTAAACCTCAACCTTGTCGCCAACCTTGAGGTCTGGATTGTAGCGGAATTCAGAAGCGGGAATCACACCGTCGCTCTTGTAGCCGATGTTTACGATAACCTCTTTCTTGTCGGCAGCGATAACCGTGCCTTCCACTACCTGATGCTCTGAAACCTTGTTGAGGGTCTCATCATAGGCGTTTTCCAAGCTCTGCTTGTCTACGCCCAGGCTGCCGCCATTTTCAAACTCATCCCAGTTGAAGTCTGCCAATGGCTGAACGTTCTTGAAATCTGACATAAAATAATTAAATGTTTTAAATTAATAAAGTTAGACTTTATGTGAATTAACTAAAAATCGGGTGCAAAGGTACTACTTATTATTAATGTACACATTATCAATGGCTAATATTTTACATATCTTTAACAATCAAAACCAGCTTGATAGCAGAAAGAGGATACAAAAGACGATGATTAATCCCCAATTTATTGTATGCATAGATATTATTTCGTAATTTTGTGCACTAAGGAAAGCCCCATTAAAGGGCTGCGTCTCTAATATTTAACCACAAAGAAGATATGAAGATGAAGAATATGAAATGTGTGGCCATTACGGCAGTGGCTATGTTGGGAATGGGATTATTGTTGTCTTCCTCTTGTGCCGACAAGGAAAAGACCGACGAGGGAGCAAAAGCCCAGAGTGTAGAATTGCTTAAGACATCCCAAAGCTGGGACGGGGCGGATCTGCCCGACTATTTGGAAGGGAAGCCCGAACTGCGTGTGCTCAAGGTGACACTGCCTCCACACAGTGCACTGCCTAAGCACCATCATGACGTGATGTCGTATGGTGTGGTCAACAAAGGACAGCTGACGCTTATCCGGGAGTCTGACGGAAAGGAGAAAACCGTGCGGCAAGGAGAAGCGGTTGTGGAAACTGTAGGAACGGTACACCACGGGGAAAACCGTGGCGACGAGCCTACCGAGGTCATCGTGTTCTACCTTTCGAAGGAAGGGATGCCCCTCTCCGTAGCGGACGAATAAATGAAGCATGCAAGAGAAAGCATTCTGATCATTTTGCAGTATGGTGTAAAAAAGAATTATCCCCCGATTCACATCGGAGGATAATAACAACACAAACACAAAATGGTCTGGATGCTTTCAGCATTGCCAAACCTATCATAAACCCGTTGTTTCCACCCTGAGGCGGAGCACAACAGGACTACATGATTCCGTCTTCACGCAACTTCTGTTGCCACTTCCACGCCGAAGCGAGGATGTCTTCAAGTGGTGCCTCAGCCTTCCAGCCCAACACTTCGTTGGCTTTCTTCGGATCTGCCCACACCTTTTCTATATCGCCCTCACGACGGGGAGCGTAAGTCCAATCAACCTTCACGCCTGTGGCTTTCTCAAAACCTTCGACCACTTCGAGGGTGCTTACCCCCTTGCCTGTGCCGATATTGAAAATCTCCACTTGGTCGGTGTCTTTGTCGAGCACGCGCTCCATCGCCTTCACATGCGCCTTTGCCAAATCCACCACATAGATGTAGTCGCGGATGCAAGTGCCGTCTGGCGTATTGTAATCGTTTCCGAATATCTTGAGTTGTTTGCGGATACCCATGGCAGTCTGCGTCACATAAGGGATGAGATTCATGGGCACGCCATTGGGCAACTCTCCGATAAGAGCCGTGGGATGTGCGCCTATCGGGTTGAAATAGCGCAGGATAATGCTCTTGATGGGAGCGCCGCTGTGTATAAAGTCTTGGATGATTTCTTCGTTAATCTGCTTCGTATTGCCATACGGACTGAGCGCCTTCTGTATAGGAGCGTCTTCCGTAACGGGCAGATGTTCAGGCGAAGGCTGACCATATACGGTGCAACTGGACGAGAAGATGATGCCTTTCACACCATACTGGGGCATAAGCTCCAGCAGATTGAGCAGAGAAGTGATGTTGTTGCGGTAGTAAAGCAGCGGCTTTTCCACGCTCTCGCCTACGGCTTTGCTGGCTGCGAAATGAATGATGCCTTCGATTTCACGATACTTCTTGAACACGTTTTCGATAGCCTCTTTGTCGCAGATGTCCACTTTCTCAAAGGCCGGACGAACGCCCGTAATCTTTTCTATGCCGTCTACCACCTCCGCCTTTGAGTTGGAAAGGTTGTCTACGATGACTACCTTGTAGCCGGCCTGTTGCAATTCTACCGTTGTATGGGAACCGATAAAACCAGTTCCACCTGTCACCAAAATGGTTTGTTTCATGGCAATGATAAGTTTGAATAATTGATTGTGTTTTTAGACTACAAATTTACTGCATTATTTTGTACTTGCAAAACAAAACCCGAGAAATTATCCTTTCACCTTATTATATATAGTAGCATATGACCGAAGGAAGACGGGTGGCAATGTGAACAAGGCGTAACGTAAAAGGTGGCGTTGCCTCACGGCAATGCCACCTTTTTGATGATCATATTTAAACGTATGAATAGGTTATCAATTCAATCCGAATACGGCTTTAAGACCACCCTCAAGACCGCTGAAGCCCATGAAAGAGAGGGCGAGAATGCCTGCCGTAACAAGCACGATGGCCATGCCACGCATGCCCTTCGGGATGTTCACCAGCGACAGCTGCTCGCGAATACCGGCAAACACCACCAATGCAAGGGCGAAGCCGATAGCCGTAGAGAAGGCGTAAACAATGCTCTGAAGCAGTGAATAGTCGCGCTGGATGACATTGATGGCCACACCAAGCACGGCACAGTTGGTGGTGATCAGAGGGAGGAACACGCCCAAAGCCTGATAGAGGGCGGGCGATACTTTCTTCAGAATGATCTCTACCATCTGCACTAAGGCTGCAATCACGAGGATGAAAGCCAACGTCTGGAGATAAGCCAAGCCGAACGGGTCGAGCACAAACTTCTGGACGAGGAACGTCACGATGGTAGACAGTGTGAGCACAAACGCCACAGCGGCACCCATACCCAAAGCCGTATCAACCTTCTTCGACACGCCGAGGAACGGACAAATGCCGAGGAACTGCGACAATACGATGTTGTTGACAAAGATTGCCGAGATAAATATCAGTATGTATTCCATAATGTTATGCTTTCTTTAGTTTGTTGATGATTGCAATGAGGAAACCCAAAGTGAGGAATGCACCGGGAGGCAGAATGAACATCAGGATGTTTGTCGTCTCGGGAAGAATACCGATGCCGAACACACTGCCTGCACCCAAAATCTCGCGAACACAACCGAGAAGTGTGAGGGCGAGGGTGAAACCGAGTCCGATGCCGATACCATCGAACAAACTTGCCACAGGCGTGTTCTTGGCAGCAAAGCTCTCGGCACGTCCAAGGATGATACAGTTCACCACAATCAGAGGGATATAGATACCCAAAGCCTGATTGATACTGTCGGGAGCATAGGCGCTCATGAACATCTGCAGGATGGTCACGAAAGCTGCAATCACAACGATGAACACGGGGATGCGCACCATGTCGGGCGTGATCTTCTTAATGCAAGAGATTACAAAGTTGGTGCAAATCAGCACCGCCATGGTAGCCAATCCCATGGAAAGACCGTTGATGGCGCTGGTTGTCGTAGCCAATGTCGGACACATTCCAAGGAGCAACACGAAGGTAGGGTTCTCCTTGATAATGCCGTTCATCAATATTTTCATATTACTCATAGGGCTTATCCTTTCTTTACTTTTGTGGCGCCGCTCTGACCGTCAATGCTTTTCTTGCTGTAGACAGCATAAGCATGGTTGATGGCCTTGAGGAAGGCGCGACTGGTGATTGTACTTGCCGTGATGGCGTCTACAGCGTTTCCGCCCTTGTCGTCCTTGCTAACATGCAGGTCGCCGTCTTTCGGAGTCTTTCCGATCACACTTCCCTTGCCGTCTTTCTGGAACCAGGCGTCTGCCTTTGCACCGAGACCCGGAGTCTCACTGTGCTGGAGAATAGTATATCCGAGGATCTTGCCTTCGGTATCAAAACCCACAAGCACCTTCAAGTCACCGCCGAAACCGCTTGTCGTGCTTTCAACGGCTGCACCGAGCGCATTGCCCGACTTGTCTGTGCAGTTGTGGATAACGAACTCCACGGCCTTGCCGTCGATGTTCTCGGTAGCCGACACAGGGTCTGCCACCTGCAGTTCTTCCGTCCCCATCACACTCTTGATGCCGGCAGCCAGTGTCTGCGCAGCCTTTTCTTTGATAGGACCTTCCGTGAGGTTGTTGACAGCAGCGAGCACCGCACCCACCACGAGGGCGAAGCCAACCAGCACCAACACCATGTTCTTCAATGATGATTCTAATTTTTCCATTGCTGTCCTCCTTATTTCTTAGCGGGCTTCTCACCGAAGCGCTTGGGTTTCACATAAGTATTGATAAGCGGAGTGAACGCATTCATGATAAGAATGGCGAACGACATGCCTTCCGGATAGCTACCCCAGTTACGGATGATGATCGTCAACAGACCGATGCACACGCCGTAGATAATCTGTCCCTTGTGGGTCATCGGCGAGGTGACATAGTCGGTAGCCATAAAGATGGCGCCGAGCATCATACCACCGCTGAGAATTTCAGCTACAGGATTGGCATATACGGGATTGGCCATGTGCATCAAGCCGCTGAAGATAAACGCTGTGGCGAGGATGCTCACGGGGATATGCCAAGTGATCACCTTCTTCCAAAGCATATAGACCAAGCCGAGCAACAGTGCGAGGGCGCACACTTCACCGGTGGTTCCTGCACCGAATGTGTTGCCGGCATTGCCGAGCAGCATGTCCAAGGCGCTGGGCAACTTGTCGAGCAAGCTGGCGTCACCGGTCTTGATAGCCTCTTTCATCACAGCGAGTGGCGTAGCACCCGTGGTGGCATCAGCATAGCTGAGCAACTGTCCCTGCACGGGCCATGATGTCATCTGGGCGGGGAAGCTGACCAAGAGGAAACAACGTCCCACCAAGGCGGGGTTGAACGGATTGTTGCCCAAGCCGCCGAATGTCATTTTGCCTACGCCGATAGCGAAGAGCGCACCGAGGATAATGATCCAGAGAGGAAGGTTGCTGGGCAAGTTCATGCCAAGCAGCAGACCCGTGATGATGGCACTTCCGTCGAGAATGGACGGCTGCACCTTCAGGAGATATTTGGAGATTGCCCATTCAAAGAACAAGCAAGAAGCCACAGAGGTGAGCAGGATGACTGCCGAACCCAAGCCGAAGAAATACAATGAAGCGAGGATGGCGGGAACAAGGGCGATAACCACGCCATACATGTTCTTCTCGACCGACTCATTGCCATGGGCATGTGGCGATAATGATACGATTAACTTTCCCATTTTTTACTTTTTGTTTCTTGATTTGATGATACCCATCACCACAGCCTTTCCCGCAAGGATGTTGTCGAGAATCGGACGGTGTGAAGGACAAGTAAACTGGCATGAGCCGCAAGAGATGCACGAGGTGATATCCTCTGCCTCCAGGCGCTCGTATTCTTTCTTCACAGTGAGCGTAGCGAGCAGATAGGGTTCCAAACCCATCGGACATGCCTCTACACACTTGGCGCAACGGATACATGGCTGCATCGCCTTGCGGTGTGCATCGGCATCGGTAAGCACGGTGATGGAGTTGGTACCCTTGACTACAGGCACATCGAGGCTGATCACAGCCTTACCCATCATCGGACCTCCTGAGAGCACTTTGTTGTCGCCCTCGGGCAGACCGCCGCAAGCATCCAACAGCTGCGAGAAGGGAGTACCCATACGCACGAGGAAGTTGCCGGGGTTCTTGATTTCCTTACCCGTCACTGTCGTGTAGCGTTCGAAGAGAGGCTTGTTCTTCATCACTGCCTGATACACGGCGAATGCGGTACCCACATTCTGGACGATAGCACCCACGTTGACAGGGATAGCGGGAGGTGCCGGCACCTGACGGCGTATCACGGCATCCACGAGTTGCTTCTCACCACCCTGCGGATATTTCTTAGCCAACGGCACGATTTCCACACGGGGATCATTGGCTGTCTTCTCTTCAAAAAGTTTGATGGCAGCAGGCTTGTTGTCCTCGATGCCGATGTATCCTTTCTCCACCTTGGCTGCCTTCATCAGCAGTTCAAGACCCACAAGGATCTCGTCAGCATGTTCCATCATCAAACGATAGTCGGCAGTGATATAAGGTTCACACTCCACACCATTGATAATCACGCACTCTGCCTTTGCTCCTGGAGGAGGACAAAGCTTGATGAATGTGGGGAATCCTGCACCGCCCATACCGGTAACACCGGCAGTCTTGACACGGTTAACGATTTCCTCGGGTGTCAGTTCGGGATGAGCAGCCACGGTCTCCAGTTTGTCGGAGCGGTCGATGGTCTCTTCCCATTCGTCGCCTTCCACATTGACGATGATCACCGGCTTGCGATAGCCAGATGCGTCAACAGCCGTGTCGATCTTGAACACGGTTCCAGAAACAGAGCTATAGACAGGAGCGCTCACGAAGCCGCCGGCCTCTGCGAGCAGAGTTCCCACCTTCACCTTGTCGCCTTTGGCAACCACAGGCTTGGCAGGAGCACCGATATGC
>CAVJZZ010000104.1:0-7303 GCA_963654295.1 Lachnospiraceae bacterium
TTTTCCTATCTTTGCAGCATAAGTCAAACAATAAAAAGGAATATTATGACACAGTCACAGAACTCGCAAGAAGAGTTGCAGAAGGAAGAGCAAGAATTGTTCGAGAGGGCAAAGAAGATTCGAGCAGTGGGCGAAACAATGAAACCAGAAGCCTTCCGGAAATATTTGGAAAAATACTCGATTCAAGCAGTTCGCAAGGCGTTGGAGAGAACGGAAAAGTGGGTGCAGGAACATCCGAACATTCACAAGAAGTACAATCTCTTGCAGCTAAGAATGAGCGATTTCAACGAATAGAAGACTGGGCAAAAGAAAACAATTGCTTCTTTACAGAAGAAGACATTGCTAAAGAGTCTTTGGATGGTAAAACATGGAATGAAGGTGTTGAATCACGGGTATATAGAAGCAAGGACGGAAAGTCTGTGATAAAAGTTTCCAATATGGGAGCCGTTCTTGACCATCCTATATCTTATTTACTTGACCGCAATAATTATTTCAATGAAGTTTTTCCTGAAACAGCAATAGAAGTGTTGGGTTATGGACGAGACAATAAAGGCGATAGTGTGGTTGTGACAAAGCAACCTCTTGTCGAAGGAAAAACTGCATTAGAATATTTTGATGGAGATTATGATAAAGCCTACGATTATATCGATAGGTATATAAAAGAGCTCGGATTTGACAAAGAATACAAAAGACCTTTGGAGGCACATTTGGAACTTGACACAGATGGTAGCAATGGAAAATATTATTTGTTTGATGTAAACGTAGGTAATGTCATAATTGACAAGAACGGCAAACCTCACGTAATAGATGCAGAGGTTCTTCCTGTAGACTACAAGAACGATGGCAAGATTGAAATCAAGGACATCACTTCAACTGACAACACCACTTCCACCGGCACGCACTACCACGTAGCCACCGATGCAGAGAGACATGTGCAGGCTAACGACGTGGTGGAAGGTCATGTGCAGAAGGTGAGTGAGAAGCTGGGCGTGGGCGTGAATATGATTGGCAGTGCTGACGACATCACCAACGAGAAGGTGAAAGCAGACCTTGCTGCCGGGAAGAAAGTGACGGGATGGTATGACGAGAAGACCGGCAAGGTGTATCTCTACATGCCGAACGTGCACGACACCTACACTGCCGAGAAGACCATTTGGCACGAGGTGGTGGGGCACAAGGGACTGCGAGGGTTGTTCGGGAATGACTTCAACAAGTTTATGCGCTCGCTGTGGTACGACATCGACTCGCCCATCAACAAGGAACTGAAAGCCTACGTGAAGGCGCGCATGGAGAAAGACCCGCTGAGCTTCTATGACGCCATTGAGGAATATCTCGCCGATGCAGCCGAAAAGGGCAAGGGCGAGCAAGGTTTCTGGAACAATATCAAGAACAAGATGGTGGACCTCATGCACGAGATAGGCTACCGCATCGCCCCGAACGTGAAAGATGTGAAGTACCTGCTTTGGCTGAGCAAGAACTATCAGAAGCATCCCAATGATCCGATGTGGCAGATGAGGGCGCAAGCCGTGAGATACAAGTTAGACCACGAGAAGGTGCCCGCAGTCGCAGAGCACGGCGGCATGTTCTATGGAGACGACGGCAAGGCACGCACGGCAGAAGAGATGAGCCGTGAAGACTTCGAGGAAGCAACAGACGGACAAGTGCACTTCCGCACTACGCCATCCGCAGCCACCGCGATAGACCGCTATCAGAAAGCACTCGCCGCGCACGGATATATGTTCACCGAGGCACACATGGACAACATGCTTGCGTTGAAGCATCTGATGCTCTCCTATCTGCCCAAGGGTACGAAGATAGAAGACATCGACACCAACGAGAACCCCTACGTGCTGCAAAACACGATGCAGGATGCCATGAGCAAGGTTGTATGATTAAAAAATTCGATAAAGGACAAAATAAATCAACTTATATGGTTATTTTTGCGTAACTTGTTCTATCTTTGCACAAGCAAACTATCCTCAAATAAATATAACTATGGCAAAGGCAAGCATAAAATCAGTCGCTTCTACTGAGGTGGCAAGTATTTTTTCCATTTGTTTTGAAGGTGAAAGTTTTACGGAGTTTGAGAAATTCGTGATAAAACATAAAGACCATTATAGCAAAGAGTTGAATATAATACTTGCAGCCATCAACAACATGCTGCGGAGCAATGGCTTTTTGGAGAGATACTTTAGACCAGAAGGGAAGATGCGCGACAATGTATGTGCCCTGCCTATAACATCTGGGAGACTCAGACTATATTGTTTGAGAATGAGCGATAGTGTCCTCATTGCAGGAAACGGTGGCGTGAAAAATACAAAGAAATATCAAGAAAGCGAGGAGTTAAGCGGGTATGTAATAAGCCTGCAAAACTTGGATAGCGCCATCAAACTTGCAGTGAAAAAAGGTGAAGTAACAATAGAAGAACATACAATTAACAATATTGACGATAAAACTTTTGATTTATGATAACAGGAGCAAGATTTTTCACAGAAGCCATAAAGGCTATACCTCCTGAGATACAAAAGCAGGTGGATATGTCAATGGCAGTGTCTGATACGATTGCCAACATATTGTCAAAACGATCTCTCACGCAAAAAGACTTCGCAAAGATGATGGGCAAGACAGAAACGGAAGTTTCACGTTGGCTCGCAGGCAGACACAATTTCACTCTTGCCACACTGGCTAAAATTTCTACCGTGTTGGGCGAGGATCTGATACAAGTTGCGCATTATGAATAGAGTCATAATAAAGGAGTGTGAAGAGAGCAGTGCTTTGGTGTGCTGCTCTTTTTGTTTTCACAACGAAAGGCGGCTGTCCTAACGGATGACCGCCTTTATTCCTGTGCACAAGGCAATTCCCTTGCAGGTTATCTGGGAGCCATTGGGGGTAGTGCCGCGCACAACGCAGCAAGTTTCGCCACGATGGAAGGCATGGGCGGCATTGTCGGTTCGTTGGGCTATGGTATTGGTGTCAAGACAGTAGAGGGTGCCCTCGGAAAGTCTGTGATATTCCAGGAGTATCAAGACTATGTTGCCAACCACGGCAAGATTATGGAAATCATGGAAAGGGTTGCTGCCGAGAACGGGATGACCAGGGGAGAACTGATTAAGGCATTCCAAGGCAAGGAGCCGATGAAGCGGAGCGTGGAAGAGCAGAATGCCTGCGTGTCGTTGCGCCGCGCCTTTGAAAAGGAGCTGTTCCCGATGAGAAGGTGCATGAAGAGCAGAGCGTGCAACAAGGTAAAGATATTGCCCGCGACAACAATCTCGGTAGCGAGGAACCCAACGAAGCCGCTGTGGTGGAGACGATGGGCGAGTTGGCGCAGGCAGAGAAAGAGCTGCAAGCAGCCATGGACGGCAACGATGTGTTCAAGCAAGTGTACGAGAAGTTGAAAGCCCAAGGTCTGCGCAACGACCAGATCTATGAGGCTCTGATACAAAACGGGTTGACGGAAGACGACCTCATTCCTCTTGCCAAGTATATCAATGCCAACAACAAGGTGCAGGGCATGCTTGACGGCACAAAGAACGGAATAGAGACCAATGTGAGCAAGCGCGTGACCGAGTGCACTTACAGAGGAACCCTTAATGGCGAGAAGCAGGAGAAGGGCAATATCGTGTATGTGACTGACAAGAACGGGAGGACGCTCATCGTGACATCGGGCGACATGGCGTTTGATGCTGACGGCAACCCGAAGGAAGGTGTCGGCGACATGCTGATGTGTGTGGACGAAGCCACTAATACCATGGATCGCGTGTCTGTAAAGGACGTGAAGTTTGCCGGCACGAAGAGTACTGAAGACTATGCCGCTGAATACCGGCAGTTTCTTGAAGCCAAAAACTCTCAGGCTTATGCAGAGGCTGCGGCAGCACAAGGTGAAGGAGTGGCGCAAGATGAAGGTGAAAGCAAGGCACAGACTGAAACCGGGAAAAAGCAAGAGGGGCAACTGAAACAAGAGAGTCCTATTATCAATGACGGAAAGGGTGGCACGGACAATATGGGCAATACGCTCAATAGTGATGGAAGTATTCATACGGAGTCTGTAAAATCAATCAGCGAGATTACAGACGAAGACTTTGATGCGCCATCAAGAAGCATAGAACTTCCTGCTGTACCCGACAATGTTTCTGCTGCACTTGGAGCAAACGGCAAACCTGTGGTTATCAAGAAGAATATCTTTGAGAAGAATGCACAGAACCATCCCGAATTGGATGCGGAGGACAGTCGCGCGATTTTGGAGAACGCCCTTTATAATCCGAACCTTGTAGGGCAGACACAACCCGTAAAGCGCCCTTCGTATAAGGTGGCAGTGCAGACTGGTGACAAAAATTCTATTGTTGTGCTTGACGTTTACAACGACAAGAAGCAAGTAGAAATCGTTGGGTGGAGATTAATCAATGAGAAAGGTCTTGAAAAAAATGAAAAGACAAGCCGAACGCGAGGGCGGGCAATTCCTCATACTTTCTCCCAAAGACGGGTCGGCAGCAGCCCTTTCTACTCTTCCGAACGGCTTGTCTTCCAAAGGCAAAGATAAGAACAAAACTTCAAACATGCAAGAGGGAGGCGGCAGTTTAACATTTGCGGACGGGACGGCGGTGCCAATGATAAAGGATAAGAAAGGTAGAAATACCGCTGACTATACGCAAATGACACCTGAGCATGGCGCTGAATGGATTAAACGGACATTCGGCGATAGTGCCAATGCCGTTGTTGACGGAAAGATAAAGAAGGCAGAGGCAGCATTGAAGAAAGCACAAAAGACAAAGATTGACTACACTGCCGATGATGCTGACATCGTTGAAGCCGAAGCCAAGAAGAGGGAAGCTGAAAATGCCGCACAACGAGACATCGACTTCTTTACGAAGGTGAAGAACGCATTGAAGATGAAAGAGAGTCTTGATGCGGCTGGCGGAACCGGCGCTACAGGCAACAGATATGAGCAGTGGCGCAAGGACGGCTACCATATTGGTGAAGGCAATGTGAGATATGACCGCCAAAAGAAAGAAGACCAAACAGGCGTGTATGGCAAGGAAGTGAAAGTGGACTTTGCCCCGAAAGTGAGCGCGAAAGGAAGAGCAAAGGTTGTTGAAATAGACAGCGTGCAGCCAAGCCACAAGAACGGACAAG
This sequence comes from Lachnospiraceae bacterium, assembly GCA_963654295.1. Lineage (GTDB taxonomy): Bacteria > Bacteroidota > Bacteroidia > Bacteroidales > Bacteroidaceae > Prevotella. The sequence goes on from CAVJZZ010000104.1 coordinate 5,131, forward strand.
TGAACCCTCTGCATTTTGGTCCGGACTGGCAACCGAAGGACAGAACCGATGATGCTTCATTGATGGGACAGAAGGAAGCGCTTGAACTTTTTGATCCCGAGAAAATAACCGGTGACGGCAACGCCTACATCGAAAGTGCTCCAAGCGTGAACGAGCGGCATGAAACCATACAGGGCAATAACCGTGTGGAGATACTGCGCCGGCTCTATGACGAATATCCCGAAAAGGCAGCGAAATACAAGCAGTGGCTTATTGACAATGCCGAGAGATTTGGCTTTGATGCGGCAGAAATAGCAAAGATGAAACGTCCTGTATACGTCAACGAATTGCCTGTTGACGATGCTACGGCAAAGGAACTTGGTCAGCATGACGTAAAGGAGTTTGAGAGCGGAGGCAAGGCGATACCACGCACAAGTGCCGTTATCAATATGCTTGGCGACAGAATGGAGAATGTGGCAAGCATACTTATGCGCCAAGGGGCACTGCCTGATGATGCAAAGATAAGCGACTTGATTGTGCGGAATGCAGATGATGTGCTTGACTTCCTTTCACGGGAAGGTGTCATCACTGCAACTGAGGAGCAGACACTGAGAAAGGACAAGACAACACTAAGAACATGGTTGACCGATTTGCTGAAGAACGGATTGTTTGAAGGAGACAAACTTTCGGAAGCGGCGTTCAGTCAGTTGCCCGACAATGCACAAAAGGCTGTGTTGGCTACGTATCCGCGTGACACCAAAAGCTCTGAGGATGCAAGGATAAAGAGGAATATACTGCATTCGTTTGATGCTTATGCAAGAATGATGGGTGTTCCGGCTTTTGCCAATGCAAAGAATTTGGCTGAGGCGCGTGCGGCAGTAAACGAGGAAATAGAAAAAGGCAACAATTCTTTGTTCGGAGAGGCTCCAGTTAGAGAAGAATACAGTACCTTTGAACTCGAACTTGCAGCCTTGTACAAGGGACTGAAAGACCAAAAGACACTTACAGGTCTGATGGACAGATACTTCAATGCCGTGCAAGGAGACAAAGCGACGAACCGCCAGCTGGAACTTGGCGAGACACCGCGCGAACCTATAAGCAAAGAAGATGCCATCAAGGAGGTATTCAGTTCTTACGATACGACACCTGCTGAAACTCAGCACCAGGTAGACGAGGCACTGAAAACCATTGCCACGGAGATAACCAAGCAGACGGGTGTCGAGGTGGTGACGGATGAAAAGGCTGGGCAGCGCGTACTGGAGGATGCGGAGGCTACGGACTCGGATGTGAAGTATAACTCTGTAAGAGAACAGCGTGCATCGGCAGGCGGTGCCGTACTTGATTGGGGAAATGTACCAAGCAAGGCAAGAGTGAACAACGACGAGTTGACAACCATCATTATGCAGAACAATCGTGTGTACATTGATGAACTTGGCAAGCTCGGCGAAGGTGAAACCATTGAACATTATGTGGATGCCAACGGCTACTTCTATACTTTCCGTGTGGATAAAGACCACCATATTTATATGGACGAAGCCATCCCAAAGACTTCTTCTGCCAACAGGGATAGAATAAATGAATTAAAGAATTTCTATGATAAAGAAAGAGCAAGACGTCTTGAAGCGGTTCGTTCAGATAGGGGTGAAACTCAATCTGAGCTGGGACGATTTACGGATACCGATGGAAGCACTATCAGAGGACGAAATAGCCAAGATAGTGCAGTGGGCGGAGGAAGCGAAGGAGCCGACTCGAAGGGGATTGTGGAGCGAGATACATCACGCTCTGAACAATCTGACTCGAAGATAAAGCAGTTCCGCAGCAAGGATGGTGAGGTCTATGGTTTCACTGATGGCGAGAAGATTTATCTTGACACCAAGAAGATGAAGCCCGAGACTCCGCTTCATGAATACACCCACTTGTGGACGGCGGCATTGAAGCGTGCCAACCCGAAGGAATGGGAGAACGTGAAGAAGCTGTTTGATGAGGTGGAAGGTCTGAAAGAAGAGGTTTCCAAGCTCTATCCCGAACTGAAAGGTGATGACCTCTATGAGGAAATGATTACTACCTATTCAGGACGTGAGGGCGCAAAGAAACTTGAAACAGTTGCGCGTGACCTTGCTGCCAAGGAAGGAAAGACCGTGACCGAAAGTGCCAAGGCGCAAGGTTTCCTTGAAAAGGTGAAGACCGCCCTGCA
>CAVJZZ010000105.1:0-7188 GCA_963654295.1 Lachnospiraceae bacterium
AGATGCAGCTGAAAGCGAAGGTAAGGATCAGGGTGCTGTCGATACAGTGGCTGACAAGGCATATCGGGGAACTGGAAAAGGCGGGATGCATGCCTGGACTTATCGTCGTGGATGAGGCCCATCATGCCATCGCCCAATCCTATCAGGACTTGTTCAGCAGAAATCGCATGGCTCTGAAACTCGGCATGACGGCGACGCCTTGCCGCATGAACAAGAAATCGTTCACCAACTTGTTTGAGAAACTGATTACCTCTCCCTGTACCAACGACTTTATCCTGCGTGGCTACCTGTCGCCCTATGACTATGTGGTGATCGGCAAGTTCTCTGCCGACCAGCAGACGGTGAACCAACTGAAGGGGCGGGGCAGCGACGGTGACTATGCCATCAAGGAGATGGACGAGAAGCTGAACGTGCCGCAGACCATCCGGCGACTCTTCGACAGTGTGAAGAAATATGCCGACGGCAAGAAGGGCATCGTATATGCCATCGACATCGACCATGCCCAGGCGATAGCTGCATGCTACAATGCGCTGGGGCTGAAAAGCGTGGCGCTGGACAGCAAGACTCCGGCGAAGCGGCGCAAGGAAATGGTGGAGGCTTTCAAGAGGGGAGAGATAGACTGCCTGGTGAACGTGAACCTCTTCGACGAGGGCTTCGACTGCCCGGACGTGGAGTTCATCCAAATGGCTCGCCCTACGCTGTCGCTCGCCAAATATTTGCAGATGGTGGGGCGTGGACTGCGCATCAACAAGGAGAACAAGGACAAGGTGTGCATGATTATCGACAACGTGGGCAACTACCGCAAGTTCGGCTTGCCCGACCGTCCGCGCAACTGGGAGGGCATGTTTGCCGGACTGAGGGCGGGCAAGGGCATCATTCCGCCCTACGTGAAGAAGGTGCAGGGGGTGATTGCCGTGAATGATGAGATGGTCAAGGTGAAAAGGGCGAACACGACAAGGAAGAAGATGAGCGCCCTGCAGCTGAAGGAGTATCTGGAGGGCGTGACCCGCTTTGAGGAGGACAACAGATGGGGATTGAGGGTGAAGGATGACATCATCGTGAAGCCCATCTATGCCTACATCTCTCATTTCGAGGGCGACTATGCGGTCTGCAGGATAGGCAGACAACCCTGTCTGTATGGGGTGCTGGACAGAAGGGGCAACATCATTCTTCCGCTGGAATACGACAGCGTGCGTTTGGGGAAAGGAAACAAGGCTTTAGTAAGGAAAAATCATGGTCTCTCCAGAGATATAGAGTTGTAACTTTGGGGGCGAACACGGAAGACACGGAAGAACACGGAAAAAGAATCACGATTATTTGCCGTGATTTGTTTTGGTTTAGTTTTAGGCAGTAACGTAATCTGTAAAAGGATGCGTTACTGCCTAAATTCATTTATGCTGTGGACGGTTTCAGCCCTTTTGACTATCGTTCGGGATAAGCGGGAAGATCCTTATGCGCAAAGGTCGACGCGGGGGCGCGTCGACTCCTACACTGTGCTTGTTGTAGGGTATATAAGCGTATAAAAACAAGAATTCCAAATGACATCAACGTCATCTGGAACCCTTATTTTGTAAGTTTATTTACTATTCAAATCGTTACCTGAATTAACTTACAATCTTCATTACCTAAACTAAAACCTAAAATCCTAAACAAAATCAATCTTTACCTAAAACCAATAACCAAACTAACAATCTTTTTTTACCTAAACTAAAACCTAAACTTGTCTTTTTCTTTTGACATTGCAAAGTTACATCCAAATCTCGCATGTGTCAAGACAAAAAGTATTCTTTTCTTCAAAATCGTGTGCTTTGTTGACCTAAATCAAGTATGTGTGCGCACACAATCCCGCTTTTAGGCTATTAATCGTCCATTTATACGTTTTCAGGAGCATGCCGTGGCACGGAAGTCTTTGGGTGTCATTCCTACGTATTTTCTGAAGTAGCGGGTGAAGAACGACTGGTCTGGAAACTCCAATTGCATCGCAATGGTCTGCAAACTGTCGTTGGTGGAACGCAGCAGGGTTTTTATTTCCTGTATGCAATGGCGGTTGATGATGTCTTTGGCCGTATCCTTACTTATATTATGGACGATTTTAGACAGGTAGCGGGGCGTAATGCAAAGTTTGTCGGCGTAGAATGCGACCTCGCGTTCCTTGTCTCCATATTCATATACAAGATGTATGAACTCGATGAACAGTTCGTTTTGTCTTGACATGACCGTAGAAGTGTTCAGCATATAGTGGTCGGAGATGACATCGTATACCTCCATCAGTATCGCCTGAACAATGTTCTTGGCAATCTGAATTCTGTGGTTTCCATTGTTCTCATAAAGGAAGTATGCCACATTGCCGATGCCAGCATTCAGCATGTCGAAGCGCGCATCCTCAACTGTTCCGACAGGATAGCTTCTGATGAAATCCATGAATGCCGGTTCGGGTCGTACCATCACGTCGACGGAAAACTCGTGGTTGCATGTAATGAACGATGCGGTAAAATCATCGCTGGCCTCAAGACACCTGACGGTAGACTTCGGGGAAATGGAGACAATGGTATTGCGTTTGAGTTCATATTTCACGAAATCTATTTCCAGAAGCATAGATCCCTGTGCGACAATCAACAATGTGGTATTGTTTGCGGTAAAGTAATGTCCTTTGGCGAGTTCCACTTTAGCGTCTTTTTGTGCCGCCACACCACATGTCATCATTCTGTTACATTCTGCTATATTCATATCCTTCTGTTTGTTTCCCGCAAAATTAGCCAATATAGGGCTTTTATATCCCATATCTGTACTTGATATTCCAAAAATATAGAAACAATTATGGTTTGTTTACATTCTGTTCTTGTTTTGAAAAGAACCGTACTTGTATTTCTTGGGCTTCAGCGTCGCAGTCTTGGTAATTTTGCACCGGATTAAAAGTCTCACCGTGAGACACCTGATAAAAAGAGAAATATGATGACCATTAAGAAAATTACTTTTGGCGTAATGGTAGCCTTAGGTTTTACCGTTGCCACATCTTGCCAACAGAAGAAGCAAGAAAAGGTAGAGAATGTTAGTTTCAAAACGATGACAGTACAGGAAACAGACAAAACACTTTCGTCCAGTTATTCCGCCTCGATCAAGGGTAGGCAGGATATAGACATTTATCCGCAAGTTGCCGGAAAGATAGAACGCCTGTGCGTGAGGGAAGGTGACAAGGTGAATAGAGGACAACTGCTCTTCGTTATCGAGCAGGTTCCTTACCGTGCGGCTCTTGACAATGCCCTTGCAGCAGAGAAGGCGGCAGAAGCAGCACTGTCGTCGGCGACTCTCACCTATAACAGTAATAAGGAACTCTTTACCCAAAAAGTAGTTTCCGACTATACGCTCCAGACTTCAGAGAATGCGTACCATTCGGCAAAGGCACAGTTGGCGCAAGCCAAGGCGCAGGTGACCAATGCCCGCAACAACCTTTCCTATACGGAGGTGCGCAGTCCGGCAGACGGCGTTGTCGGCGTGTTGCCTTATCGTGTAGGTACGTTGGTGAGTGCGTCGATGCCCAAGCCCCTCACGACGGTGAGCGACAATTCAAGGATGTATGTATACTTCTCGATGACGGAGAAGCAACTCCTGAGTTTTGTCCGCCAGTATGGTTCCAAGGATGCCGCCATCAAGAATATGCCCGAAGTGAGTCTGCAGTTGGGCGACCAGTCGATGTATGACCACAAAGGAAAGGTGGAGAGTATCAGTGGGGTCATCAACACGGAAACCGGTGCGGTGACACTGAGAGCGGAGTTCTCCAATCCCGAGCGTTTGCTCAACAGTGGCGGTTCGGGCAATATCATTATCCCGTCTACGCGCAAGCACTGCATCGTCATCCCGCAGTCGGCTACCGTCCAGCAGCAGGACAAGCGCATTGTGTATAAGGTTGCTGGCGGCAAGGCCGTGTCGCAGATTGTAAAAGTGGAAGACACCGGTGACGGCAGAAACTTTATTGTGACAGATGGTCTTAAGACCGGCGACGTAATCGTGAGCGAAGGTGCCGGAATGGTGAAAGAAGGGGAGGAAATATGAAAATATGGAAAGATTAAAATATGGAAATATGGAAATATTGAAAGATTGAAATAAGATGAAAGGCAATATATTTATCAAGAGGCCGGTGATGGCTATATGCGTCGCTGTGCTGATCGTGATGGTGGGCTTGATCTCGCTGTTCAACCTGCCTGTAGAACAATACCCCGACATTGCGCCACCTACCGTCCGCGTAGAGGCTACCTACACGGGAGCCGATGCCGACGCCGTGATGAAATCTGTCATCATGCCGCTGGAGGAGAGTATCAACGGTGTGGAGAACATGCTCTACATCACCTCTACTGCCACCAACTCGGGTACGGCACAAATCAATGTCTACTTCAAGCAGGGCACCGACCCTGATATGGCTACGGTGAACGTGCAAAACCGAGTGTCGAAGGCGCAAGGCTTGCTGCCTTCCGAGGTGACCAAGATTGGTGTCACCACGCAGAAGCAGCAGAACAGTTTCTTGCAGATTGGTGCCCTCGTAAGCAACGACGGAAAGTATGACGAAACCTTCCTCGCCAACTACCTCGACATCAATGTGGTGCCCGAGATTAAGCGTATCAATGGTGTGGGCGAGGTGCTGGAGCTGGGCGATACATACAGTATGCGTATCTGGCTCAAACCCGACCTCATGGCACAATACCATTTACAGCCATCGGATGTGACTCAGGTCTTGGGCGAACAGAACATCGAGGCTCCTACAGGTGCCCTCGGCGAGGCATCACCCAACACCTTCCAATATACAATGAAGTATCACGGCCGACTGAAGAGTGTGGAGGAGTTTAAGAACATGGCCATCCGAAGCAATGACGATGGCACCGTGCTGCGCTTGAAAGACGTGGCTGAGGTAGAACTCGGCCGACTCTCCTACAGTTTCCACGGCGAGGTAGACAAGAAGCCGGGCGTTACCTTCATGACCTTCCAGGTGGCAGGTGCCAACGCTACAGAGGTAAACCAGAACATATCTGCCAAGCTCGACGAGATGTCGAAGGCACTGCCAAAGGGTTGCGAGTTTGTAGAGATGCACAGTTCCAACAACTTCCTCTTCGCCTCTATCCACGAGGTAGTAGAGACATTGGTTATTGCCATCCTGCTCGTTATCCTGGTGGTGTACTTCTTCCTACAGGATTTCAAGAGTACGCTCATCCCGTCTATCTCCATCATCGTTTCACTTATCGGAACGTTCGCCTGTCTCTCTGTAGCAGGTTTCTCCATCAACATTCTGACGCTCTTCGCTCTCGTGCTTGCCATCGGAACGGTGGTAGACGATGCCATCGTGGTGGTAGAGGCTGTGCAGGCGAAATTCGATGCAGGCTATAAGTCGCCTTATCTGGCCACACGAGATGCCCTCCACGATGTAAGTATGGCGGTGGTTTCCTGTACCATGGTCTTCATGGCAGTGTTTATCCCTGTATCGTTCATGGGCGGAACATCGGGTATCTTCTACACCCAGTTTGGTATTACGATGGCCACATCAGTGGGACTGTCCATGATTTCAGCCCTCACGCTCTGTCCGGCGCTCTGCGCCATGATGATGAAGCCCACAGAGGGGGCTACCGATGCCCACGGCAATCTCTTGACCGATGCCCACGGCAATCCGATAGACGGACACAAGAAAGGCTTCAACGCCCGCATCCGTGCGGCTTACAATACAGCCTTCGGAGCCCTGATGGGCAAGTATAAGCGTGGCGTGATGTTCTTCTTCCACCATCGCTGGCTCGCATGGACAGGACTGGCTGCAGCCGTAGCCCTGCTCGTATTCCTCCTGACCACCACCAAGACAGGTTTCGTGCCTCAAGAAGACCAAGGCGTGATGATGATCAACGTGAGCACCTCGCCAGGCAACACGCTGACCGAGACCAACAAGACCATGGACAAGATAGGCGACATCCTTGCCAAGCAGGAAGAGGTGCAGCACTTCAGTACCGTGGCAGGATATGGTCTTCTCTCAGGACAGGGAACTTCCTACGGTACCATCGTGGTGCGACTCAAGAGTTGGGAGGAACGCAAAGGCAAGGAGCACTCCATCGACAATGTGATGGCAAGGCTCAACGGCGAATTCAGTAAGCTGAAAGAGGCTCAGGTATTCGTATTCCAGCCAGCCATGATTCCGGGCTATGGTATGGGTAACTCCATCGAGATGAACATGCAGGACAAGACGGGCGGCGACAAAAAGGTATTCTATGGATACGTAATGAAATTCTTGGGCGAACTGAACAAGCGCCCCGAGATAGCCGTAGCATACACATCTTACGGCATGAACTTCCCGCAGATTTCGGTGGATGTAGACGCTGCCAAGTGTAAGCGCGCAGGCATTTCGCCTTCCACCATCCTCGATGCTCTGGGCAGCTACTGCGGTGGTTCGTACGTGAGCAACTATAATGAGTTTGGCAAGGTGTACCGTGTGATGATCGAGTCGTCGCCACAATATCGCCTCGACAAGCACTCGCTCGACAATATGTTCGTACGCAATGGTTCGGAGATGGCTCCGTTGAGCGAGTTTGTCACCCTGAAGGATGGCGTAGGCGCACAGGTATCCAACCGCTTCAATCTCTACAGTTCCATCCAGGTGAACGTAAACGTTGCCGATGGATTCTCTACAGGTGAGGCTCAGAAGGCCATCGCCGAGGTAAAAGAGCAGACCCTGCCTTCGGGCTACGGCTATGAGTTTGGCGGTATGGCTCGTGAGGAGGGCAACAGCAGCGGTGGCAAGACGCTCTTCATCTATGGCATCTGCGTGGTGCTCATCTACATCATCATGGCTTGCCTCTACGAGAGCTTCCTCATTCCATGGGCAGTCATCCTGAGTGTACCGTTCGGACTGATGGGCAGTTTCCTCTTCGCCAAACTCTTCGGACTGGAGAACAACATCTACCTGCAGACGGGTATCATCATGCTCATCGGCTTGCTGGCCAAGACCGCCATCCTGATCACCGAGTATGCAGTAGAACGCCGACGTGCAGGCATGGGCATCATCTCTTCAGCCTTCTCTGCGGCACAAGACCGCTTGCGTCCTATCTTGATGACGGTGCTCTGTATGGTGTTTGGTATGTTGCCTCTGATGTTCTCTACCGGTGCCGGCGCCAACGGTAACAGTTCGCTCGGCACGGGTGTGGTAGGCGGTCTGCTGGTAGG
>CAVJZZ010000106.1:0-7129 GCA_963654295.1 Lachnospiraceae bacterium
TAATGTTAGGAGCTTTATTGTGTTTAGCTATCCACACGCTTTTGCAGGTGACCCTTTATTCAGGGTTATATCAGTATAGAACGTATGATAGAGGAATTGAAATACCAAAAACCCGCCATACAGTATTTCTTTGCTACAGAAAAAGCCATTAACTGCTTAACGAAAGTGTGATATGAATGAAGATGTGCAATTTCAGATAGAATGTCTTTCTACCGAGTTGGTAGAGATGTTGATGCGGAAGTATGGCTGGGACATAAAAAAAGCTTTGGACGTGCTATATAATTCTGAAACCTTCCGGCGCTTGTGCAATCCGGCTTGCGGATTCTACTATGAAGGGGCGGTCTATGTGTTCTCTTATTTGGAGAACGAAATAGAAACTGGTGTCGTAAAATAGAGACTCTGATGTTAATTTGGAATAGAATGTTTCTGCGCTAAGGGCAATGCGAGGGCGCTGTAATAGTAGGTGCGTCGTCCCCGACGCAGCCCCTGCGCTAGTCAGGATTGCTTGACATGCCATTCTTGTGCCTTTGGGTCGACGCGGGGACGCGTCGACTACTATTATTGCAAGATCTCGAAGTCGTTGACACTCTTGATGCCTGTTATGCCGAAGTATTTCTCACGGAGGGCATACACCCTTATCTTCTTGTGATACATGCTGGGGGTGTCTTTCAGGTTCAGCTGCTTTCGTGCCTTCGAACCGCTCTTCAAGCATACCGGGATATACTCTCCTTTTTTGGTCTTGTCGAAACCGTCTGCCATCAGAATGGCGGTGTCGTAGGAAAAGGGTGGGGCGAACCGGGCATTCCCGATCTTCTGCTTACATTCACCGACGATATAACCTTCTACCCATACCTGGACTGTCGGGGCTTCCTCCAGAAATTGTGTGACCGTATATTTGTTGCGCTGTGTCGTGGAGGAAGAATCATCATCTTCTTCTTCCTCATTCCCGTTGTCTGTCACCTCCTTCTTTGGCGTGCTGCTGTTGTCTTCTTCGTCGAATTCTATTTTCTGACAACTGGCGAGACATGCCGCACAGAGGCATACGAGAAAGATGCGTAGTTTGGATATGTTCATGATGATGCTCGTTGGTTATGGTGCAAAGATAGACAATTATTCGGGAATATATGCACAAAATAAACGTTAAAAGCAAACAAATGCAAGGCTATTCCGCTGAAAGTTAATAACTTTGCCGTCCATAAACGAAAGGTATAAGGGTAAAAACAAAGACAAAACATACAAGATGATGAACAAAAAATTATTTTATGAGACTCCCACAATTGAAGTTGTGTCTTTAGAGATGGTTCTGTGTCTTACTACTGTCAGTAAGAATATTGATGCACCTTCAAATGTTAAGCAAATCGAAGATGCAATATGGGAAGATGAGGAAACCATTTAACGCGAAGAGTGCAGACCTTAATCCCATAAATAATGAAGTAGTACTTCATCCGCCAACGAGGTAGTACTTCATTGCCCAACGAAGTACTACTTCATCTGCCCTCGAGGTAGTACTTCATTGCCCATCGAGGCTATACCTCATCCAAACCGCACCCGTGTTGTCGCATTCAATGTGACGAGCTCGTGATATGAAATCAGGGAGAGATATCCGAAGATATCTCTCCCTGATTTGGTATTTTCAAGACTTCAGAGGGCTGAAGCATTAAAATCCGTAGATCTCCTTGAGCTTGTTCTGCAAGTCCTCTCCGCGCAAGTCGGCAGCCACGATTTTGCCCGTGCCGTCGAGGAGAATGTTAGAGGGGATACCATTGATGCCGTAGATGCTGGCAGCCTGACATTCCCATCCCTTGAGATCCGAGATGTGTGGCCACTTCAGACCGAGCTTTTCAATGGCGCCCTTCCATGCATCAAGTTTGCTGTCGAAGCTCACGCCAACCACTTCGTAGCCCTTGGCGTGGTATTTGTTGTAGCTCTCCACCACATTCGGCATTTCTGCACGGCATGGACCGCACCAACTTGCCCAAAAATCAACGAGCACGTAGTTGCCCTTGCCTGCCCATTCGCTCAATTTGTGTGACTTGCCGTTTACATCGTTCATTTCAAGGTCGGTAAACATCTTGCCGGGACGGCGAAGTTCGATCGAGGCGAGTGTCTTCTTCGCACGGTTTGCCATCGGATGGTTGTAGTACGCTGCATTGTTGTCGAGCAAGTCCTTCAGCTGGTCGTAATCCAGATTGTCGGCAATCTGACCCAGGTAGAAGGCGGGTGTCACATCACTCTTGTGGTTCTTGCAATAGGCAATGATGTCGTTGAGATTGTTCTCCTCCATTTCGGTGATAATCTTTTCTATCTCGGCTTTGCGCGCTTTGTCCTTTTCTGTCTGCGACTCACGGATGTTCATATACTCCATGATGAGGTCGTTCATCTTCGCACTATTGGCTTTCTCCTTTTGTTGGTTCTCGCCAAACTGGCTGTTGAGGGTTGAACCCTTTACGGTAAATTTGTTGACATTGATTTCCACAGGTGTACCGTCGTTGACGAATGTCACATTGATGCCTCTTCTACCATAGCCGCCATAGCCCACTGTGATGAATGCATCTTTGTCCGAAGTGCCGTTTACTGTGAATTGGCCGTTTTTCACGTCAACCTTGGTCATGTTCTTGTAGTCCTGGTTGACCATCACGTCTACGCTCTTTACCGAGTCAGCTACTGTACCTTTCACGGTGTAGTTCACGTTTTGTGCTTGGGCCAATGTGGCGAACAGTGCCACGGCTACGCACGAAAGCATTTTTTTCATGTTGTTGTGTATTTAGTTAAATAAAAGTTTTCATTGACGTTGCAAAAGTAATAAGAAATGTTGTAACCTGTAGAATGTTTTACATAATTTACGGACCATCCCTTTGTAGACTGCCGATTATTCCTTACCTTTGCAATACTTTCACCTATATTTATATATAGAAACATTAATAACCTTATAATATAGATATTTATGAACGAGAACGAAAAACAAAATCAAGGTCAGTTCCAGATCGACCTTCCTCAGGAAGTAGCACAGGGCGAATACGCTAACTTTGCCATCATCACCCATTCAAGCAGTGATTTCGTGCTTGACTTTGCACGCATCCTTCCCGGCGTGCCCAAAGCACAGGTGCGTAGCCGCGTCATTCTTGCTCCGGAGCATGCCAAGCGCCTTCTCCAGGCCCTGCAAGAGAACATCGTGCGCTATGAGCAGGAGTTTGGCAAAATCGTCATCCCCAATCAGGAACCCCGCACCATAGCTCCTTTCAATCCCGGTAAGGGAGAGGCATAATAAGTCTGTGAAAGTACGAATGGCGGTAGATGCAATGCGCATTTACCGCCTTTTTATGTCTTAATGTGTTAAAAAGACTTATTTATATATAAAAACATAGTGTAGGAGCCAACTCTGTTCTCTTAATATTGTGTGGTGTCGATAATAATTCGTACCTTTGCAGCCCAAAAGCGGTGTATTGTGCGCTGCTTTCTGTAAAATAGACAATAACAAAACAATATATAAATTTAAAAAGTAAAATTATGCCTACAATTCAGCAATTGGTAAGAAAAGGCAGAAAGGTGCTTGTAGACAAGAGCAAATCGCCGGCTTTGGATTCATGTCCTCAGCGTCGTGGTGTTTGTGTTCGTGTTTATACAACCACACCTAAGAAGCCTAATTCGGCAATGAGAAAGGTTGCCCGTGTCCGTTTGACAAACCAGAAAGAGGTTAACTCTTACATCCCTGGAGAAGGACACAACTTGCAGGAACACTCAATCGTGCTCGTTCGCGGTGGTCGTGTGAAGGACCTTCCGGGTGTTCGCTATCACATCGTTCGTGGTACACTTGATACCGCAGGTGTGGCAAACCGCACACAGCGTCGTTCCAAGTACGGTGCTAAGCGTCCAAAAGCTAAGAAGTAATACTTGAACCGGAGAAGGTAAAAGTAAAAATGATTAATCGTTTTGCTGGAGAATTGTTAACACAGGTTGAGTAAATGTCCTGGAGAGGACGTTGAAGAACAATGAAACAGCCCCAAGCAAAGAAATTTTCAAAACAAAATGAGAAAAGCAAAACCAAAGAAGCGTGTGATTCTTCCGGATCCCGTTTACAATGACCAGAAGGTCTCTAAATTTGTGAACCACCTTATGTATGACGGCAAGAAGAACGTATCATACGAAATTTTCTACAAGGCTCTTGATACCGTAAAGGAGAAGATGGCCAAGGAGGAGAAGTCTTCACTCGAAATCTGGAAGACAGCCCTCGACAACATCACTCCTCAGGTGGAGGTAAAAAGCCGCCGTATCGGTGGTGCTACTTTCCAGGTGCCTACAGAAATCCGTCCTGACCGCAAGGAGAGCATCTCTATGAAGAACATGATCGCTTTCGCCCGTAAGCGTGGCGGCAAGAGCATGGCAGAGAAGCTCGCTGCAGAGATTATGGATGCATACAACAACCAGGGTGGTGCATTCAAGCGTAAGGAAGACATGCACCGTATGGCTGAGGCTAACCGCGCATTTGCACACTTCAGATTCTAATCATATAATAAGGAAATAAGAAAATGGCAAACCGCGATTTACATTTGACTCGTAACATCGGTATCATGGCTCACATCGATGCCGGTAAGACTACAACATCTGAGCGTATCCTTTTCTATACGGGTAAGACCCACAAGATTGGTGAGGTTCACGATGGTGCAGCTACGATGGACTGGATGGCTCAGGAGCAGGAACGTGGTATCACGATCACTTCAGCAGCCACAACGTGTAACTGGAACTGGGAGAACAAGACCTACAAGATCAACTTGATCGACACTCCGGGACACGTGGACTTTACTGCAGAGGTTGAGCGCTCACTTCGTGTGCTCGATGGTGCTATCGCCACCTATTCTGCAGCGGACGGTGTTCAGCCACAGTCTGAGACCGTATGGCGTCAGGCTGACAAATATAACGTGCCTCGTATCGGTTATGTGAACAAGATGGACCGTTCTGGTGCAGACTTCTTCGAGACCGTACAGCAGATGAAGGATATCTTGGGTGCTAACCCATGTCCTATCCAGGTGCCTATCGGCGCTGAGGAGAACTTCAAGGGTGTGGTTGACCTCATCAAGATGAAGGCTATTCTTTGGCACGACGAGACCATGGGCGCTGAGTATTCTGTAGAGGATATTCCTGCTGACCTCGTTGACGAGTGCAACGAATGGCGCGAGAAGCTCGTAGAGAACGCAGCCAACTTCGATGATACCCTCATGGAGAAGTATCTCGAAGGTCAGGATATTTCCGAGGCTGAAATCATCGCAGCTATCCGCAAGGGTACCATCGCTATGGAAATCTGCCCGATGCTCTGTGGTTCTTCATACAAGAACAAGGGTGTGCAGCCTCTTCTTGACTATACTTGTGCATTCCTGCCTTCACCGATTGATACGGTTAATATCATTGGTACAAACCCTGATACCGATGAAGAGGAAGATCGCAAGCCTTCTGAGGACGAGCCTACATCAGCTCTTGCATTCAAGATCGCTACTGATCCGTTCATGGGCCGTTTGGTGTTCTTCCGCGTTTATTCCGGTAAGGTTACTGCAGGAAGCTACGTATACAACCCGCGTTCTGGTAAGAAGGAGCGCGTGAGCCGTCTGTTCCAGATGAACTCAAACAAGGAAATTCCTATGGAAAGCATCGATGCCGGTGATATCGGTGCAGGTGTAGGTTTCAAGGATATCCGCACTGGTGATACTCTCTGCGACGAAGAACATCCTATCGTTCTTGAGTCTATGACCTTCCCTGATCCTGTGATCGGTATCGCAGTTGAGCCTAAGAGCCAGGCTGACGTATCCAAGCTCGACAACGGTCTTGCCAAGTTGGCAGAAGAAGACCCGACCTTCACAGTTCGCACAGACGAGCAGAGTGGTCAGACCATCATCTCTGGTATGGGTGAGCTTCATCTCGATATTATCCTTGACCGTCTGAAGAGAGAGTTCAAGGTAGAATGTAACCAGGGTAAGCCTCAGGTTAACTACAAAGAGGCCATCACCAAGACCGTTAACCTCCGCGAGGTTTACAAGAAGCAGTCTGGTGGTCGTGGTAAGTTCGCCGACATCATCGTTAACGTAGGTCCTGTAGATGCTGACTACAAGGAAGGCGGTCTGCAGTTCGTCAACGAGGTGAAGGGTGGTAACATTCCTAAGGAGTTCATTCCTTCCGTACAGAAGGGTTTTGAAAGCGCCATGAAGAATGGTATCCTCGGCGGTTATCCGATGGACAGCTTGAAGGTTACTCTGATTGACGGTTCATTCCACCCGGTTGACTCTGACCAGTTGTCATTCGAGGTTGCAGCCATCAACGCTTACAAGAACGCTTGTGCCAAGGCTGCTCCCGTACTGATGGAGCCTATCATGCGTCTTGAGGTGGTAACACCAGAAGAGAACATGGGTGATGTGATCGGTGACTTGAACAAGCGCCGTGGTCAGGTGGAAGGCATGGAAGAAAGCCGCAGCGGTGCGCGCATCGTTAAGGCAATGGTTCCGCTGGCAGAGATGTTCGGTTATGTAACCGCTCTCCGTACCATCACTTCCGGTCGTGCTACAAGCTCAATGGAGTATGATCACCACGCACCGGTTTCAAGCTCTATCGCAAAGGCAGTGCTTGAAGAAGTGAAGGGTCGTACAGACCTCGTTTAATCGAAAGATTATACAAACAAGACATAGTGAAATGGAGTATCGCTTAGCGAATGACTCTTAAGCGATATACTCCATTTCCTTTCCTGATAATATACAACTTAATTTAAAATAATGAGTCAGAAAATTAGAATTAAGCTGAAATCTTACGACCACACTTTGGTTGATAAGTCAGCAGAGAAGATTGTGAAGGCTGTAAAGGCTACAGGTGCTATCGTTAGCGGTCCTATTCCATTGCCTACACACAAGCGCATCTACACTGTAAACCGCAGTACATTCGTTAACAAGAAAGCTCGTGAGCAGTTCCAGCTCCTCGATTTCAAGCGTCTTATTGACATCTATAGCTCAACCGCAAAGACAGTTGACGCCCTGATGAAGCTTGAGTTGCCAAGCGGTGTAGAAGTAGAAATCAAAGTATAGTTTAATTTTTAATATTTAATTGAAATGCCAGGATTAATTGGAAGAAAAATCGGAATGACATCCGTTTTCAG
>CAVJZZ010000107.1:0-7105 GCA_963654295.1 Lachnospiraceae bacterium
GAGCGGCAAACGAGACTCGAACTCGCGACCCCAACCTTGGCAAGGTTGTGCTCTACCAACTGAGCTATTGCCGCATTGAAAGCATTGCAAAGGTAATGCTTATCTCGGGAAAGTCAAAGATATTTACATATTTTAATATAAACTTATTAACTAAAGACGGTGCTCCTACACGGTATCAGCTGTTCCAGAGCTGACATCTACCATCAATTGACGTTCAGCACGCCCAACGCTCCTGTGGTCGTTGCCGGATAACGGGTCAGCTTCTTGCCGCTGTCGCCCTTGACAATATATCCACCTGCGTTGAGGTTATATTCCCTATGGCACACACTGCAAGTGGCAATACCTGTGTTGGAAACCGAGAGCGGACGGCTCTTCAAGGGATAGCTGTCTGCCACAAAGCAATTGGGACATTCACGGTCGTAGGCATAAAAGGTGATGGGGTCGCTCAGATTGCCAAAGCCCACGATGATGCCGTTGTTCTGCCCAAGGATAAGGGTGCGCTTGGTCTCCGCCTCATCCAGTTTGCTGTCGCTTTCCTGTCCGTAGTTGGTGGAGAAATTCAGGAGTACTGCCCCACTCTTTACGGTTTTCCTAATGGTACAGAATATGCCGGGAGAAGCGCTGTTCATCGCAGTGGAAAGCGTGGTGTTCTGATGGATGCTGTTGTCAAACAACAACCGACACGGCAGAGACGAAAACTCGTTCTGCGTGTTTGTGCAGGAAGAAAGAACAATACTTCCCAACACGGCAACAGCACCTATCAAAAGACCTCGCATGTTCTTCATTACTTCAACAAGTTGCGCTCCGCCTCTTCCACACGTTCAAAGTGGAACTGCGCAAGCGTCTGGTTCATCAGCGCTTCTATCTTGTCGTTACACAGGTTGCCGATGCTACCCTCATGGGTGTGATGTATGTTCTTGTCGGCAACGAACTCGCTGCGTTCAATCTCCATACCCACCTTCTTGTAGGCATCGCGGAACGGTACACCTGACGCTGCCAGGCGGTTCACTTCCTCGACGGAGAACATCGGGTCGTACATCGGGTTGTCCAAGATGTGCTCGTTGACCGTCATCTTGTTGATGATATAAGCAGCCATCTGCAGACAGTCCTTGAGTTCATCGAAGGCGGGCAAGAACACTTCCTTGATGATTTGCAGGTCGCGGAAATAGCCCACTGGCAGATTGTTCATGATGAGCATAATCTGCTGGGGCAAACTCTGGAGCTTGTTGCTCTTGGCACGCGTCAGCTCGAACACGTCGGGGTTCTTCTTGTGCGGCATGATGCTGCTTCCCGTGGTGCACTCCTTGGGCAACTTGACAAACGAGAAGTTCTGACTGTTGAACAGACAGGCATCGAACGCCATCTTCGCCAATGTGCCTGCCACGGAGGCAAGGGCAAATGCCACGTTGCGCTCCATCTTGCCACGTCCCATCTGTGCATAGACTACGTTGTAGTCCATCGAGTCAAAACCCAGCAGTTGGGTGGTAAGTGTGCGGTTGAGCGGGAACGAACTGCCATAGCCTGCTGCAGAACCGAGCGGGTTGCGGTTGGTCATGCGATAGGCTGCCTGCAAAAAGAGCATGTCGTCGGCAAGGCTCTCGGCATAGGCACCGAACCACAGACCGAACGAGCTGGGCATGGCTATCTGCAAATGCGTATAGCCCGGCATCAGCACGTCTTTATACTGGTTGCTCTTCTGTATCAGTTCATCGAAGAGGATCTTGACGGCATCGACCACTTCCTTGAGTTCATGACGGGTGAACAGTTTCAAGTCTACGAGCACCTGGTCGTTGCGCGAGCGTCCGCTGTGAATCTTCTTGCCCATATCGCCCAAACGGCGTGTGAGCAGCAGTTCCACCTGAGAATGTACGTCTTCCACACCCTCTTCAATCACGAACTCGCCACGTTCACAGGAGGCATAGATGCGCTTCAGTTCTGCCAGCAGTTGTTCCAGCTCATCTTTTTGGAGCAGTCCGATTGTCTCCAGCATCGTGATGTGCGCCATCGAGCCAAGCACGTCATACTTGGCAAGATAGAGGTCCAACTCGCGGTCACGCCCTACGGTAAAGCGTTCTATCTCACTATTCACCTGAAAGTCTTTCTCCCAAAGTTTGTTTGCCATCGTCTCTTCTTATGTGTTATTTTCTAAAGCTATTCATATCTAATCATCGCCAGTGCATCGGCTATCTTCTCAAGTCCCTCCTGCAAGGGTTTCGACACCATGCCCTTGATGAATGGGTTAATGTCTGCCTTGATGGTGAGGCGCATCTTGCACGTTGTCTCCGTTACAGGCAGAAGCTGTATCCAAAAGTTGAAGGGCAACGGACTCTTGACGGTCTCAAACTTGATGCACTTGGGTTCCTCCCGTTCCACAATACGCATGGAGATGTCGCCCACGGGCGGCACGCTCATCGTCACGGTATCCTGGTCGAACGAGAAGTTCTTCACCTTGTCTTCGGGCACGCGGTCGCGCACCTTTTCGAGGTTGCTTAAGTCGCTCAGGGAGCGGTATACCGCTCCCTGGCTATAAGGTATCTGCTTGATACTGCTTTCAAACTTGCTCATCTCTCGCTTCAGCTTATGCGTTCCAGTGAGCAGGATCCTTGCGCCATTCGTGGAGCAGCTGCACGTCAGCCTCAGCGATATAGCCTGTCTCCAACGCCTGTGCCACCACGTGCTCGTAGTCGGTCAATGTTTCGAGCTGCACGCCAGCATTCTCGAAAGCCTCCTTAGCTACAGGGAAACCGTAGGTGTAAGAGGCAATCATGCCCACCACTTCATAGCCGGCCTTGCGCAGGGCATCGACAGCCTTCAGACTGCTGCCGCCCGTAGAGATGAGGTCTTCGATGACCACCACCTTGGCACCTGGCTTCAATTCACCTTCGATAAGATTCTCCAGTCCATGGTCTTTTGGTTTGCTGCGCACATAAACGAACGGCAGGTTCAACTCGTCTGCTACAAGCGCACCCTGTGCGATAGCACCGGTAGCCACACCAGCCACAGCCTCAGCCTCGGGGAATTTCTCCAAAGCGATGTGCGTGAGTTCGAGCTTCACATAGTTTCTCAACTCAGGATAAGACAGTGTCTTGCGGTTGTCGCAATAGAAAGGAGACTTCCAGCCGGAAGCCCATGTAAACGGATTGTTGGGCTGAAGCTTGATGGCTTTCACGTTCAACAATTTAGATGCAAAATCTTTCTTCAATGAATTCATAGCGTTTCTTTTCTTATATTCTGTTTGCAAAGTTAATGTAAAATGAAGACAATACAAAGAAAAGGCAAAAATAAAATCCCATCCGTCAAGGCAATACGCCTATGGGGAGGGTGACGGTCAGCAGTGTGGGGAAGGCGTAGCGGTCATCGTGGCGTTGTGCATAGCTGTGCACCATGTCGGCTGCGGTGCGCTTCACCTTGCCACGATATACTTCCTTGCCACGGTAACGCACCACGACAGGCTTGGTGTAGTCTATCATGCGGTCGTTGAGTCCGATGGTGAGTTGGGTGGCATAACAGTCATGTATGGTGATTTCGTTGCCGAAATGCTCCGCCACAATCAGTCCGTTTGCCTTTACAGAATCTTTGGGCATCGACAACCAGTACATCGACGTGTTGAGATAGGTGCCGTCTTGTTTCCACACAACCTTGTCGGGATAGGGGTTGCGGGTGAACTGTCCCATCCAATGGAATGCCACAGTGTCCATTTGATTCATCCAGTGTCCTGTCATCGGCATATTCGTGTTGACGATATAGCCTTCGGGGTCTGCCTGATGCAAGGCTGCCAATGCTGCGCACCATTCCTTGCCGTGCAGGTTGCGCTCATAGGCGCCGTCTGCCAGACCTATCCACATGCCAAAAGGCAGGTTGCGGAGACCCACCGGTGAGGTGTCACCGGGATGTCCGGCACACATCAAGGCTGCTGCCCAGTGGTCTGCCATGCGAGGTGCCATACGGAACGTTCCGTCACCGCCAGCCGAATAGCCCGTGATATAGACCTTGTCGGGGTTCACGCCCAAGACAGCCACTGCCGACTGTATCAACTCTTCATAAAAGCCGTCGAGATAGGGATGGAACCACATGTCCCATACATTCTCCAACGAACGGGGTGCCACATAGACGCCTTCATGGGGACGATAGAGCATGATCTGATTCTGCCACTGTCCGTCGTTTTCCTCTGCCGTAGTGCCACCGCCTCCATGCATAGAGATGTAGAGCGAGCGTCCGTCGGCAGGTTTCTCGCCATAGATGCGATACATGAAGCGCATGGTGAGCGAGTCTCTACGGATGGTCTGCGTTTTCCAGATGTCATGATAGCGCGTGCTGTTGGTCTTGAAGCAGTCTTCCTGCAACAGTCGAAGCACTTCCGCCGCCTCTTTCTCGGTCAACGCCTTGCGGGCGAATGACTGTGATGCCAGTTCACCACGGGTTTCCACCGGCGCATCCAACCATTTCCGCATGTCGTCAACCACCGATGCACGCACGCTCACACATACCACAGTCCATGAAAGCACTGCCAACAAAAATCTTTTCATCATTACCTTTTTGATACAGAAAAGGGAGACGGATACCGTCTCCCCTATACCTTATTATATATATACAATTATTTCAGTTCCGGAATCTTCACTACCTGCATGTCGGTGTAGATGAGGTTCTCGCCTGCCATACCCCAGATAAAGGTATAGTTGCTGGTGCCTGCAGCGCAGTGGATAGACCATTCGGGGTTGATCACAGCCTGCTCGTTGTTGAGCCACATGGGACGTGTCTCCTGGGGCTGACCCATGATGTGCATGATCTTCTGACCTTCTGGCACATTGTAATAGAAGTAGGTTTCCATGCGGCGAAGGTGAAGGTGTGCCGGCATGGTATTCCACACGCTGCCTTCCTTCAATTCGGTTACACCCATCTGCAACTGACAGGTGTGTACGCCTGCCACACCATCGATAATCAACTGGTGGATCACACGGTCGTTGCTTTCCTTCAGGCTACCTGCCTTGATATTGTTGGCCTCCTTGAGTGTCACCTTCTTGGTGGGATATGACTTGTGTGCCGTGGCACTGTTCATATAGAAATGAGCCGGCTTGGCGGCATCCTTGCTTGCCACGGTGATGTCTTTCGCACCACGGCCCACATAGAGTGCCTCCTGGAAACCGAGCGTATAGTCTTTGCCGTCAACGGTCACGACACCTTCGCCACCTACGTTGATGATACCGAGCTCACGGTTGTCGAGCAGATTGCGCTTGTCAAAGTCCTTGTCGGTATAGAGCGGAGCGATCGAGGTGAGCTTCAACGGTGTGGCTGTAGGCACAGCACCGCCGATGAGGAAGCGGTCGAACATGGAATAGGTCCAGTTCACCTGACCAGGCACCATCACATTCAGGATGGCATACTCGTTGCGCAGACGCTCTGTGGTGTAGTGCTTGGCGTCAAGCGGATTGCTGGCATAACGCACGTTATAGTTTGTGTAGGCGTTTTCTGCCTTTACTTCATAGCCACCTGCCTCGCATCCCTGTGCGAATCCCATGCTTGCTGAGAGCACGAGAGCGATGGTCATCATCAATTTCTTCATTGTCGTATTTGTTTTGGTTTTGTTCTTTATTCTTGTGAAGCGCGTTCTTCGCGCACAATCATGCGGTTGTTGATGACCATCAGCACGACAGCCACCACAGCCAAAACGCCCATACCTACATAGTAGGGGAATTTCACACAGCGGTAGATTGCCCATCCGAAGAGTGAGGAGGCGAAGTCGAGTGCACCGCCAGAGAAGCCTTCGGGTATCTGGGCTGCCTTGTCCTGGGTCTGCTCAAACACGTGCTGTGCTGCCATGGTAAAGTCGGGGGCCATATCGGTCACAAAATAGAGACCTACAATCAAGGCTATCAAACCCACGATGAGGGTCTTCACCACATTACCCTTGGTAAACGGCAACACCATTGGGAACAGGTAGAACATGCCTGCCAACGATGCCAACGGCAAGAACTGGTTGCCGGGAAGGAACACTGCCAATGCCAGGATCACGGGAATCAGGATGATAGAAACCACAAGGGTGGTAGGATGACCGATCACGAGAGCCGGACTCATGCCGATATGCACCTTCTTGCCATTGAACTTAGCCTTGACCAACTCCTGTGTCTTCTCCGAAATCGGTTTCAATCCTTCAATGAAGAGCGAGGTGATGCGAGGAATCAGTTCCATCACAGCACCCATGATGACGCCCAACGAGAGCACGGTCTTCACGTCCATCTTGGCAGCGATGCCGATGAGCACGCCCACGATGACACCGAGCACAAGGGGTTCGCCCACTACGCCAAACTTCTTCTTCAATCCCTCGGCATCGATATCGAGCTTGGAGAATCCAGGAATCTTGTCGAGCAACTTGCCGATGATAATGGCAAAGGGCATGAAGCTCTGACAGAACGGTTGGGGTATGGAGATGCCTTCAAGGTCGTAGTATTTCTGGAAACGTTCTGCAGTAAGGTCGGCACACACGAGTGTGATGATGTAGCAGACGATGGCGGCAAAGTAGCCCCACAGCAAGCTCTGGTCCATTACGAAATATGCCACAGCGCCGATGAAGGCGAAATGCCAGTAGTTCCACAGGTCGATGTTGACCGTGCGGGTGGTCTTGGTGATAAGCATAAGGAAGTTCACACCCAGACAGATGGGGATGATGAGGGCGCCCACTGCGGTGTTGTATGCCACGGCAGCGGCTGCCGGCCAACCCATATCAAACACGTTAAGTTGCAGGTGATAGAGGTCTGAGATGGCTTTCAGGGGATCGTTGAAGTTAGTAGTGAGCAGTGCCGTCACCACGCCAAGGCCCACGAAACCGACGCCCACGAAGAGTCCCGACTTGAGCGCCTTTCCGAATTTCATTCCGATACACAGTCCTATGATGGTGAAGATGATTGGCATCATCACCGAAGCACCGAGTTGAATGATGTAACTGAAGATGTTCATGTTTTGATTTTGTTTAGATACGATTTTGCATTTTACCTCGCAAAGTTAGTTAATATTCGTCTAACGCGTGAAATTATTGCTCTAAAAGAACTTAAAATTTAGTAGTCGACGCGTCCCCGCGTTGACCCAAAGGCAGATGAATGGCGTGACAAGC
>CAVJZZ010000108.1:0-7062 GCA_963654295.1 Lachnospiraceae bacterium
GGCTATCGCTTTTGTGAGGACTTGGTGTTCAGCATGCGCCTGTTGCCCTTTGTGAAACGCTATGTGCGCATCAGCCAGTGCGTGTATAACTACCGTTGGGGCGGCACCACCTCCAAGTATCACCCCAACTTCTATCCCAACCAAAAGAAGTGCTACTTCGCCAAACTTGATGCCATCAAGCAATACGACTATCAGAAGGCATTGCGATATACGAAGATTGAGATGTGCAACGTGTTCAACACCAACATCCAGCAGATGGTGGAATACCACATCCCCTACGAGGAGATGAAGGCGTTCTTCGACGCTGAGGTGCAGTCGGGCTTTGTTGACCAAATCACCGATGGCATCACTTGCCGCGGTGCCTATTTCCCCTACCTCAAGGCACATGACCTCGACGGCATGATTGCCGTCTGCAAGGCGGAGATGCGCAAGGGGTGGAAGCGTGGACTGCTGAAGCGGATGATGATGTGGTTCTACAAATAAATCGTTTCAATGAAAACCCTTACGATATTTACTCCCACATATAACCGTGCCCACACGCTGGGTAGGGTGTATGACAGTCTGTGTGGGCAGACGAGTGACGACTTCGAGTGGCTTGTGGTGGATGACGGCAGCACCGACGGCACGCGCTCCATGGTGGAGGCGTGGCAGAAGGAGGCGCCGTTCACCATTCATTATATATATAAGGAGAACGGTGGACTCTACACAGGTTACAATACCGCTTACCTCACCATCGAGACTGAACTCAATGTCTGCATCGACTCCGATGACTTCATGCCGCCCACGGCTGTGGATCGCATCGTGACGCTTTGGAACGCCCGCCCTCGTGACCATGAGTATGCTGGCATTACGGGACTTGATTTCTACGCCGGCACTGACAAGCCCATTGCCGGGTTCTTTCCCGAGGGCATGACGGAGGCTTATTTCCTCGATCTGCACATCCAGAATATCCATCGTGGCGACTCCAAGCAGGTGATGCGCACCGACCTGATGCGCAGCGTGGCACCACAGGTGGGATTTCCCGGCGAGAAGGATTTCAACCCGATATATATGTTGATCAACGTGTGCGACCGCTATCCCGTGCTCATTGTCAACGAGAACTTCTGTTTCGTGGAGTACCAGCAGACGGACAGTATGTCGGCGAACATCTACAAGCAGTATATGCGCAGTCCGCGCAGTTTCGCCAAGTGCCGCCTGCAAGAGATGACGCTCCGACGCAGCACCCTCAAGAACTGTTGGCGTTCTGCCATCCACTACGTCGCCGAGTGCATCATCGCTCGTGATGGGAAGTGGCTCCGCCAGTCACCCCGTAAACTCATGACCCTCTGCGCCGTGCCCTTCGGTGTGGTGCTCTATGGGGTAATCCGATATAAGATGCGCAACAAGGCGTAGATGCTAAACCTATAACCAATGATGAACATTCGAAAAATAGTTTCCACCATAGGATATCCTCTTCTATGCCCTTTGTCTGCTTGTATGAAGATGCAGAGGAGCAATATGACGACTACTGAGGCGCAGCGAATCGTGGCCGAAGTGTATGACCTCAACCGCTATGTCCCCAATTATGGGGGGGCAATTCTCCCGAATGACCTCGACGTCTCGTTCGTCGTGCCTGTCTATAATAGCGAGGCTTTCATAGAACGATGTCTGCTGAGTATCCTTCACCAAAAGACCACGGCTACATACGAGGTCATTTGCATCAATGATGGCAGTACAGACCGTTCGCTTGAAATTCTTCAACATCTATGGGAACAGTATCCCGACAAGTTGAGGGTGCTGTCGCAGGAGAATCGTGGTATCGCTGCCGCTCGCAACCGTGGCATCGAGGCAGCACGAGGTGAATATATTGGTTTTATCGACAATGATGACTACGTTTGCGATACCTATTTGGAGACCTTGTGGCAATGCCGTAGGCAGACCGATGCCGACATGGTACAGACGGGTCACACGTTTGTCGATGTTTCCGGATCGGTCATCGGTACCAATACCAAGCCCAGCCGTGTGTTTTATGATAACACTCAGGAGATGGTCGATTATGTCTCCGGGTACATCTGGAGCGGTCTGCACCGTAAGCAAAACTTTGCGCAGGTGCGTTTCCCAGAAGGCTTTTGGTATGAGGATATGATCACCAAAATGCTGTTGTCACGTATTTGCCGCCGCTATGCCTTCATTGATGCTTGTCTGTACAACAAGACTCTGCATGGACAGAATGCCTCTAAGACGTTGTGGCGTGCCAGCCATCCCAAGTGCATAGACCATTTGTGCTTGTTGATGCACCTGACTGAGTATGGCAACCAGGTCTTACACTTGAAGACCGACGATACGCTGATGTTGCTCATCACCAACGAACTCAACCAACTCTTCCGGCGTACATGGAAACTGAAAGGGCAGCTTTGCCAAGCCCTGTTCATTATCGGCTGCGATTTTGTCAAATCTCACTCCTTGGGTACTTTCAATGTCTCCGATCCTTGCCTCATGCGCATCTATGATGATTTCGCCAACAAGCATTTTTGGAAGTATAATATCGACGGTTGGCTCAACTGGTTTGATGAGAACCGTAAATGATGAACATTTTTTTGCCTACTACAAGAAGCAGTAATGAACCCAAAGAAATCGAGCATCACTTACGTCATCGGGTCGCTGACCATCAAGGGCGGTTTAGAGCGCATCCTTATCGAAAAGATGAATGCGCTCGCCGATACGGGACGCTATGTCGTCAGCGTTGTCTGCGTATGGCAGGCTGATGCCGCACAGAACGCCTTCCCCCTCTCTCCCAAGGTGCAGCAGATCTGTTTGCCGCCTATGGATGGGCAGGGGCGGTCTTTCCGTAAGAATCCCATGTCCTACATCTGGCGTGCGCTGCGAAACGAGTGGCGGCAGAAACGGCGAGTGGATGCGATACTGCGCGAGTTGCAAACCGATATACTCATCGCTGCCAGCAACTATGTGCCGCTGTCGTTCTATACTTTCCGTGGGCGTACCCTCATAGAAAGCCATTGCAATATCGTGGAATTGACGAGGATGCGCACTTGGCCGGCTTTGTCGGAAAGAATGACACGCCTTGCCGCTCGTCGTGCCTCAGCTGTGGTGACGCTCACCCACGACGATGCCGTCCTATGGTCGTCTGCACGTCGTGTGGAGGTCATTCCCAACTTCACCAATATGCATTCAGTCGCTCCGTGCGACTACCGTAGCCGTCGTGTCGTGGCTGTCGGGCGGCTCTGCGAACAAAAAGGCTTTGACCTGCTTGTTGATGCTTGGAGGAAGGTCAAGGAAAAACACCCCGACTGGCATCTCGACATCTATGGCGATGGCGACCAGCGCGATGCCTTGCAACAGCAGATAGCCGACAGTAGATTGTCGTGTCAGGTGACTCTGCATCCTTTCACCGCAAATGTGGCGACAGTCTATGCCACTGCCGCCTTCTATGTGCTGAGCTCACGTTATGAGGGTTTTGCCCTCGTGCTCATCGAGGCGATGCGTTGTGGCTTGCCCTGTTTGTCGTTCGACTGCCCGAGTGGTCCGTCGGAGATTATCACCGATGGAAGTGACGGTCTGATCGTACCTTACAGAGGATTGTCACGAGCTGAACGTGTCGATGGGCTCGCCCAAGCCCTCTGCCGCATGATAGACCGGGAAGACCAATTGCCAGTCATGGGGCGTGCCGCACTGGAAACCTCGCAGCGATACACCGCCGATCGCATCATCCCGATGTGGGAGCGGTTGTTCGCCAGTTTGTAAGAATCCATCAAAATATAACACGAAATTATATGAACTTCACCTATATCTCCAAGGAAAATTCCTTGCTGCTGAAAGGCATGGCCTTGCTGTTTATGGTCTATTACCACCTGTTTTTAGGGGCAGAGAACCTGTCGGGGGCTTTCAGCCTGTGCTCGGTACAGGGGGTACCTTTGGCAACGTGGTTGGCAAGAGGCTGTCATCCCGTAGGCATCTACCTCTTTATCAGTGGCTACGGACTATATTTCGCGCACTGCAAAAATGCGCCCAGCCGTCCATGGACAAGAATATTCAAACTATACAAACTCTACTGGCTCACGCTGGTGGTGTTTCTGCCCATCGCCTGTTGGCTGCGCCCCGAGGCTTATCCCGGCGACTGGCAGAAATGCGTGCAGAGTGTCACCACCTTCCGCACAGGGTGGAATGGTGAGATATGGTTTATGTTCCCTTACATCCTGCTGGTGCTGACGAGCAATCGTGTGTTTGCGCTGCTCGACAAATTGGGGGGGGCGAAAGACGTTGTTGGGGGCGTATGTGCTCTACTTCATCAGCATCTTCTTGGTGAGCCGGTGCTTCACGTCGTTCTTCGTCCACCACTACACGCTCTATCATATCGTTCTCTATTTCGACTGCCTGTTTCCGTTCCTCATGGGATCGGTGTTTTGTAAATACGCTGACCGTGAGAACCCACAATGGTTGGCACGCCTGATGCCGAAGTCGCAGCCCACATGGGTATTGCTTTTTGTGTTGGTATTTCTCGCAGGTTGCCTCATTCACTGGGCACCGCTGGGGCCTTTCTGTCAGTGCGCCATGATCGTGTGCTTTGTTCGCATCCGTTGGTTGGACGGCATCAAGAAGGTCCTGCGTCTGTTCAGCAGATACAGCACCGTGGTGTGGTTTATTCACACATGGATTTGCTATTACCTCTTCAAGAAGTTTATCTACGGCCTTCATTATCCCCTGCTGATGCTCATAGCAACAATGACGGCCAGCATAGTCGTGGGCTACCTCATCCTGTGGGTAGATAAGTGGACGACACGTCTGCTGCGGCTTGATGCGAGACGCTTATAAGGTAATACAAAGTGCTATAAGGTAGCTCTCTATTTGTGAAAAATGCGTAAAATGTGCAAAAATCGCAAATAAAAGCATAAAAAGAAAAGTTTTATTTGTATTTTTGTGGCAGATTAGAAGATGCAGACATGATACAGAAGATAAAGATAAAGAACTTTCTGTCGTTTAAGGATGAGGTGACCTTCAGTTTCGAGGCCACCAACGATTGTTTTGCGGAAAGTTCACAGGTGGTTACTATCAATGGGGACACGCGGCTGCTGCGTTTTGCAGTCATATACGGCTATAATGCTTCGGGAAAGTCAAACTTGTTGAAAGCCTTGGATTTTCTGATTAATTTTTGGACATTCAAGGCTAAAGACATCGATGCTGGTACAGGGGTGATGCCCTTTATGTTGGATCATGCTTCTGTCGAAGCACCATCCTGTTTTGAATTGGTGTTTTTTGTGCGTGAAACCAAGTATTGTTATCAATTGGAGCTTGACCAACGTCAAGTTCATTTTGAAAAACTGTCTTATTATAAGACTACCCAGCCCATCATGCTCTTCGAGAGGACGCTGAAGAATGGTCTGTCGAGCATCCAGTTTAATTCGAAAGCTGATAATGTCGGGAGTGCAGCTAAGGAGATGATTAGTCTGAACTGTTGGAAGAATATCTCTTTCTTTGTGGCGCGCAACCAAGTAAACGTGAGTCTTCCGATAACAGATGCGGCAAAAGACTGGATGCGCA
This sequence comes from Lachnospiraceae bacterium, assembly GCA_963654295.1. GTDB lineage: Bacteria > Bacteroidota > Bacteroidia > Bacteroidales > Bacteroidaceae > Prevotella. The sequence goes on from CAVJZZ010000108.1 coordinate 5,536, forward strand.
ACCACTTGATGCCTGTCATATCGCCTACCATAGACCTAACCCGGTTTGCCCAGTCGCGAGCGGTCGAGAACCGTCAACTGATAGACTATGTCGTAACATTTCTGCATGAAGCCGACTTCAACGTTACTGACATCTCGTCGAATGTCATTAGCAAACCTCTTACTGACCAAGAGGTCGAAATGCTGACACAAGTCAGTACCGATGGTTTCTCTTCTCAAGAGACGGAACGCATCAGAAGAGAACGTACCATCAAACAGATACAGACCACCTTCGAACATACGGTGGAGAACGGCAATGGAACGGAGGTTTATTCCATGGACAAGAAATATGAATCGACAGGTACCATGCGGACCTTCGGAATAGAAGCCGCCATATACGAAGCACTCAGTCGTGAAGCCGTATTGCCCATCGACGAGTTGGAGACATCGCTGCATCCACTTCTGCTTGAAAAAATTCTGTTCGAATACCTAAGAACGAACAAAAGGTCGCAACTCATCGTCACTACGCATAATGATGGGCTGCTCGACTTGCTGAACGACTTGATTAGGAAGGATGCTGTATGGTTTACTGAGAAACAGCGAACGGGTGTCACCGACCTGTACAAACTGACAGATTTCAGAGGCATTAACCGCCTCTCTTCCATCAGGGAGGCTTATCGCAACAAACGTTTTGGAGCAACGATGAGATAACACCATGGGTAAGAGAGAGTTAGCGGAAGGTGAGAAAAAACACCCCTATTTTGAGGTGGCTACAGATGTTCCGACATCGTATCAAGGTGAAGGCACCAGGGAATTAGGCGAACTGTATCCGTTTGTGATCAGCGGTGGAACGAATACAGAACGCTATTATTTCATGCACATCACTGCCGTAACGGAGTACAAATTCAATATCAAGCCGAAATATTTTGGTGACGAGTCAAACTATACAGACGTTTTTCCTGTTAGGATAAAGGAAATACTGGAACGCAATCATGATGCGAAGGTATTCTGTGTATTTGACTGGGACACGATATTCGGTGACGAGACCAAGCAAAAAAAGCATGCTGCCTTCGAAGCTCATTTCAAAGAAGAGATAGAGAGCGGTACAGTGACGCTTTGTCCCAGTATGCCCAGCATAGAGTATTGGTTTCTGTTGCATTTTACAGACAGCACAACGTTGCTAAAGACTTATTCGAAGGTTGCCAATTTGTTGGCACCTTATCTTAAACCCTGTTTCTCGGGAGGAGGAATTCCCCTCAAGAAATTGCTGAAGAGCGAGAAATGCCTTCAAGATGCCACATGGGTGCAAAACCTATGTGCAGGCGGAAAGTTGGAGAAGGCAATCGAACGTGCAGAAAACAACATCAGGGTGGCTGAAGCAAACGGCACGTTGAACGACCAATCTTATTCATACGTATATCAAGCATTCAAGGCATGCTCTAAATAATCATTCCTATATGCTTACCTATTCCATAGCCATCCGCACACTCGGGCTGGGTGGTGACAATTTCCGGCGCGAACTGGAGTCGATCGCACGCCAGACGGTGCA
>CAVJZZ010000109.1:0-6862 GCA_963654295.1 Lachnospiraceae bacterium
ACACCGACTACTACCAGGCCGGCACCGCCACCATGAGCGACCTCCTCGATGCCCAGAGCCTCTACCAGCAGAGCCGCGACAAGTATGTGGAGTCGTTCACGAATTATGAGGTGAAGAAGCGGGAGTACCTGCAGGCGACGGGGCGTTGATCTTTTTCACGAATCAAGATATAGGAAAGCCCCCCTTCACTCATCCTCATTAATAATGATTTTACCCTTCCGACAGCACTTTTACTTGCCCATACAATTTTATTGTAGTAACTTTGCACATCGGAAAAACACTTCCGGCAAACATTATTCACTAATTCTATTTTTAAGATTTTATGGTTTTACAGGATTTGCAAAACGACTTTAAGGGTTCCAATTGGAAGCACGAGATTGATGTGCGTGACTTTATCCAAGCCAATTATGAGCCCTACAATGGCGACGAGCAATTTCTCGCTGGTCCGACAGATCGGACCAAGAAACTCTGGAACATACTCTCAGACCTGTTCGAAGTGGAACGCCAAAAGGGTGTTTATGACGCTGAAACACGACTGCCGCAAAGCATCGATACCTACGGAGCGGGATATATCGACAAGGACAATGAGGTGGTAGTGGGACTGCAAACCGATGCCCCGCTGAAGCGTGGCATATTCCCCAAGGGCGGCATCCGCATGGTGGAAAAGGCGCTCAAAGCCTATGGTTATGAGCTGGACCCTGCCACGAAGACCATCTTCACGAAATATCGCAAGACACACAACGAAGGTGTGTTCTCTGCCTATAACGACGACATCAAGGCCGCACGCCACGCACATATCATCACCGGTCTGCCCGATGCCTACGGTCGTGGCCGCATCATCGGCGACTACCGCCGCGTAGCTCTCTACGGCACCGCCAACCTCATCGAAGAGAAGAAACGCTACTTCAAGCGCATCGATATCCAGGAATTCACAGAGGAGATTGTGCGCCACCGCGAGGAGATTTCTGAGCAGATACAGGCTCTCAAGCAGTTTGAACGCATGTGTGCTGCTTACGGATTCGACGTGACCAAGCCTGCTACCAACGCCCGCGAAGCTGTGCAGTGGACTTACTTCGGCTATCTGGGTGCCGTGAAAGACCAAGACGGTGCTGCCATGTCGCTCGGTCGTGTGTGTGCCTTCCTCGATATCTACATCCAGCGCGACTTGAAGCGTGGTGTTCTCACAGAAGAGGAAGCACAGGAACTCATCGACCAGATGATCATGAAACTGCGTATCGTGCGTTTCCTCCGCACCCCCGAATACAACGACCTTTTCTCCGGTGACCCGATATGGGCGACAGCATCTATCGGCGGCATGGGCATCGATGGCAGAAGCATGGTTACCAAGACAGATTACCGTTTCCTCCACACCTTATATAATATGGGTCCTTCGCCAGAGCCAAACCTTACCATCCTGTGGAGCGAGCGTCTGCCTGAACCTTGGAAGAAATATTGTGCCAAGGTGAGCATCGACACCAGCGCCATTCAGTATGAGAACGATGACTTGATGCGTGCCGAACTGGGTGACGACTATGGCATCGCCTGCTGCGTGAGCCCCATGAAGATAGGAAAGCAGATGCAGTTCTTCGGTGCCCGCGCCAACCTGGCCAAGTGTATGCTCTATGCAATCAACGGCGGCCGCGACGAGATGAGCAGTGAGCAGATAGCCCCACGCTTTGCACCCATCACTGGTGACTACCTCACCTACGAGGAATTCATGCCCAAATTTGAGCAGATGATGCGCTGGCTGGCAAAGACCTACGTCAACGCACTGAAAATCATCCACTACATGCACGACAAATATGACTACGAAGCATTCGAGATGTCGCTGCACGACGGAGATGTGGAACGCACACGTGCCACAGGTATCGCCGGATTGTCTATCGTGACCGACTCTATCGCCGCCATGCAACACTGCAAGGTGCGCATCATCCGCGACGAGTCGGGATTGGCTGTAGACTACAAGATTGAAGAAGGAGACTATGTGCCTTTTGGCAACAACAACGACGAGACAGATGCCATCGCCGTGTCGCTCACCGAGAAATTCATGGAATATCTGCGCCAGCACCGCACCTACCGTGACGCTACTCCCACACAGAGTCTGCTCACCATCACATCGAACGTGGTATACGGACGCAACACTGGAGCCACACCAGACGGTCGCAAGAAAGGCGTTCCGTTTGCACCTGGAGCCAACCCCATGAACGCACGCGACGTGAAGGGTGCCGTGGCTGCCTTGTCATCTGTGGCGAAGTTGCCGTTCCAACACTCTCGCGACGGCATCTCCTACACCTTCGCCATCGCCCCATCGGCACTGGGCAAGAATAAGGACATGCAGGCACAGAACTTGGTAGGACTGCTCGACGGCTACTTCACGCCAACAGGCGGACAGCACATCAATGTCAACGTGTTCGACCGTCAGCTGCTGCTCGATGCCATGGAGCATCCCGAGAAATACCCTCAGCTCACCATCCGCGTGAGTGGATATGCGGTGAACTTCGTCAAGCTCACCCGCGAACAACAGCTCGACGTACTCTCACGCACCATCAACCAAGGCATGTAAACAACAACAGTTATCGCAGTCATGTGGCTGCGATAACTGCTTTTATCCCCTTTCAACAGATTTTATGATAGGAAGAATCCACTCCATGGAATCGTTCGGCACCGTAGACGGACCAGGCATACGTTTCGTGACATTCATGCAAGGATGCCCGCTACGTTGCCAGTTCTGCCACAACCCAGACACATGGAACCCGCAGGGCGACTGCCAATATGAGATGACACCCGAAGAGTTGCTCCAAGAAGTGGTGCGCTACCGCAGTTTCATCAAGAGCGGTGGTGTGACGGTATCTGGTGGAGAGCCGCTGATGCAAGCCGACTTCGTGGGCGAGTTTTTCCGTCTTTGCCACGAGGAAGGACTGCATACCGCCCTTGACACCAGTGGTGCTTTCTGCACCCCACGTACCCTTGCCCCCTTGGCACACACCAACCTCGCCTTGCTCGACATCAAGACGATGGACCCAGACCTCTACCCTATCCTCACAGGACAACAGCAAACCAACAACCTGCGCTTCCTCGATGAGTTGCAGGCACGTGGCATTGACACGTGGATACGCCACGTGATAGTACCCGGACTGACCGACAACGACCATTGGCTCCATAAGTTAGGCGAGCATGTGGCGAAATACAGCGTAGTGAAACGGATAGAGATACTGCCCTACCACACGCTCGGCACATTTAAATACGAACAGCTCGGCATCGCCTACCCCCTAACCGATGTGCTTCCACTAAGTGCGAAGCGAGCCGACGAGATTCGAAGAATGCTGTCGGTATACAAGCCATGCTGGTAAATGGGGAAATAGATTTTCCAATATGTTTTGTCTGAGACATTTTATTCCTCCAATATTGCACTCTTAACAGTTTCATCCATATCTACGTTTTGGAACTTGTGCTTTCTGCCGTAACTGATGCGGTAATTTGCACCGATGGAAAAAACGTTGTACCAAGAGTAAGGACTGTACTGTCGTGATGTGCGCACGTAACCCCCATAACGGTATTCCTTTTCTGCCCATGTCTTATAGAATGGATTCTTGACGTCAAGTGTGAAGTGCCATTTATTGTATGTGTACGCCATCGTGAACCGAAGGTTGATCGGTTTACGGTATATCTCACCCATATCTATTGATTTCGATCCTGTAGAGAACTCCGCCTTGACAGAGAATTTGTTTGCGAGATATGTAAGTGAGGTGTTGAATCCGAAGAAGTTGCATGTCTCATCTTCATTAAGTCCATTTTCTTGTGAAGTATAACTGATGCCTCCTTTCCATTTAAGCCTGTTCTTTAGCAGATTCAGTCTCAGTGTGGCGTATGTCGTAAAATTACCTATCGCTGACGTATTCATATATGACTGCACATACACGTGACGCGCATTATCACATTCCAACACCTTATATATTGGCAACTTCTGATACATATAGTCCGTTTTCAGATCAAAGCCTCCCCATTTGTTATTGTGCGAGTAGTTTAAAGACATATAATAAAAATCATTAATCTCAAGTCCAGGATTTCCTTTCAATCGTTGGTATTTGTCTATGCTCTGTTCTGCCTCACTGTAATATGTAAAATCAGGATCCGAAGAGCCTCTGGCTATTGTGCCGTTTACAGAATTTTTGTCCGTTATATTTATGAAGTAATCTAATGACGGATTAAATTTAGTGCTGGTCTGTTTACCAATGCCATTGTTTATACTTTGTACTCCAATAATGCCTGTCAATGACAGAAAAAACTTTTGTGGAACAACTTCCATTTCATCACCCGCAAAGAGTATGAAATAGTTATCAGACAAATTGCTCATAGTTAGTTTCTCGCCTTCTGCATATTCTGTCTTTATATTGTTATAGTAATGTCTGAACATTGCAAACGCAGTATGGCGTTTCCCTATTGAACGAGTATAAGACAGGTCACTGAGCAAGGCAGTATATTTCTGGTCTGTATTAGAAGACACGGGCATTAACGATGCGTATTCCCTATTGCTTTGAGCATGGTTATGGTTACCATTAAATTTAAATTTGAGTTTGGATTTCTTTGTTGATGTTTCATAATACAATTGCAAAGCTGGTGATAGATTATCACGATGCCTATAGTCTGTGGAAGTCATGACATTATCGTTAAATGCCTCTGTCAAGTACCGGCCACTGATGTTGTGACCTTTCTTTAGCAATGCAGAAGCATTGAAAAGATTGAACCTTTCACCCTTATTGTATTTATAAAAGTATGATATCCTGGCAGACGTCTCGTTGTCTCTTTGTGATGATGGCAAAGTGTTGACATTTTTTGTCACTGTTTCATCTTCAAAAGGCATATACGTGCTTGATATTGTTCCCTCATTAGGAGTATAACGTGAGTAATTACCAGACAACTGTACGTCAAACTCAGATTTCTCAAAATATTGTTTTGCGTTAACCATTGCGCCACCTTTAGCAACATTAAGATTATGGTTAGCTTTTGCGTATAGTTGTCCACCATGATTATGGTTCTTAACAATAAAATCTATTACAAACTTGGCCATTGGATGTTCTGGCGTGCTCTGTTGACAATAGTCTATCCTCTTAATGTCGTCTGGATTGAGTGTGGATACTTCGTCTGATTTCACCTCTCTTCCATTGATACATAGTGTTGCTGCAGCTCCATTCCTTGTTATTGTTTGTTCAAGCATATCCACCTCCAAATCGGGTGCGTCCAACAAATTGAGCGCACTAAAGCCATCATAAGCATTCTTCTTTATAAGCTCCGATGGATAAATGATCAATTTGGTCCCTTTTCTCACCATATTGCGTCCACTGACAACCACATCACCAATGATATGGGCAGTAGGCTTCAACATGATTTTAATCGATTTGTTGTTGTTTTCCTTTACTGACAGATAACGTTTCTCATAACCAAGAAGAGATGCTGCGAGACGGATGTCCTTCTGCGGATATGTTACGCTAAACACACCGACACTATCACTTACAGCATGGGCAAGTACAACGCTATCCTTGTCGAAAACTGTTATTACAGTTCCCTGCAAGCATTCATTTTTATCATCAACAACCATTCCTGTCAGTTCTTTTTTAGATATTGGTGACTGAGCACAAACAAATACTGATACAGACAAACATACTGCTAATGTTATTAAACTTCTCATCATTTTATTCCTCCAATATTGCACTCTTTACAGTCTCGTCCATCTCTACATCCTGGAATTTGTGTTTCTTACCGTAATTGATGCGGTAGTTTGCACCGATGGAGAAAACATTGTAACCAGTATAAGGATTATATTGACGAGAGGTGTTTACGTAATTACCGTATCGGTATTCCTTTTCTGTCCATGTCTTGTAGAACGGATTCTTGGCATCGAAAGTAAAATGCCATTTACGATATGTGTAAGTCATGGAGAGATTAAGGTTTACTGGATTTTTAACCATTGTTCCTGCATACAGGCTATATGTCGCTGTAGTAAAGTTAAGCCGTGCCATAAAGTTCTTTAGATTACAGGAAAGCGATGTGCCATAAATCAGTTTGTTGCATGTTACTACTTGTGCCATATCATCTTTCAAATAATTATACTCCAGCATATTCATCCAACTGAGTTTGCCGTCAAACATATTGAGCACGACTCCTAAATTACTGCGCAAAGACTGCCATTTGTTCCCATACAGTATTGTTGTAAATATATCTTACGCGCGTTATCAGGTGTAATTTCTTTAAAAATAGGATTCCTCTGCTGTTCATATTCCGTTTCAAATTCATAACCGCCCCACTTGCCGTAATGACTATAACGAATGGTACCGCCCATTACTTTGGGGGTGCTTAAATTGGCATTGCCACGGAGCCGCTGATAAGGATCTATCGTTTGCTCCGTTTCATTATACTGGCTTTCAGTCGGTTGTACTGTTCCTACTGAAAGATTACCATTTATGTGATGGTCATTAGGAAGAAATACTTTATATAACAATGAAGGTGTAAAGTAAAACTTCGTGTCGGATTTTTTTCCGTTGTCTATCGTTTCCATTCTTCCCACCAACTGGAAGGTGAGGTGAAATTTGTTGGGAATAACCTTGAAATTATCAATAAGCCATAGATGTCCATACCCGTATTGTTGTCTAACATCTGTAGTTTGGGCATTATCAAAGTAATGGGTCCTGATATTGTTGTAATCATACGTTACGCTAATAGCAGGAAAATGTCGAGTACCAATGGCATGTGCATATGTAAATGACGGCGAGATATAATAAAAATCCTGATCTGTAGTAGAGTTGTATGCTATTAGAGAATTATAGTCTCTGTCTTGTTGAGTATTGCTATAACTTCCATATAGCTT
>CAVJZZ010000110.1:0-6784 GCA_963654295.1 Lachnospiraceae bacterium
ATTAACAAGGAGTGCTGTGAATCAGCACTTCATAACTTAAATATTTTCGAATGAAGAAATTAGCATCTTTTCTGGCAGTGATCGCCATGACGCTCTCTGCCTGTGCACAATCAGAAGAAACCAGAGTGAGCGGACAACTCGAAGGACTGGGCGACTCGCTGCTCTACAACCTGGATGACGCAAACCTGGACAGCCCACGCACCAAGGGCGTCATCCCTGTGAAAGACGGGAAGTTCGAGTTTACCGTCAACGTAGCCCACCCTGCCTCTCTATATCTTCTTGACCTCAAACAGATCAAGGCGGGCGACCCTATGAACATCAAGGCTGCCTACTGCGTTCTCTTGCCGGGTGAAGACGTGACGTTTACTGGAGCCCTTGGCGACTTCAAGATTGGTGGTGCCAAGATTTACGGTGAGATGGATGAGCTGCAGAAACGCATGGCAGAAGTGTTCAAAGACCGCACCAATGAAAATGAAGATTCCTTGCAAAAAGTTTATACGGCTCATGTGCTCGACTATATCAAGGCACATCCCGACCAGGAAGCTGCCATGGTATTGGTGGCAAACCTGGACTACGAGAACCTCAAGAAAGCGGTAGACCTCTTCTCTCCTGCCGTGCGTGACGGCAGAATGGCAGGGTTCTGGAAACCCATAGTAAAGGCTTATGAGAATCAAGCCCGGCGTGAGGCTGCCGCCAAGAAATTGGTAGAAGGCACGATGGCACCCGACTTCACCCTGCCCGACATCACCGGCAAACCGCTTAAGCTGTCGTCTTTACGCGGCAAATATGTGGTGCTCGACTTCTGGGGCTCATGGTGCGGATGGTGCATCAAGGGTATGCCCGACATGAAGAAATATTACGAGAAGTATAACGGCAAGTTCGAAATACTCGGTGTGGACTGTGAAGACACGCCGGAGAAGTGGAAAGCAGCCGTAGAAAAGCACCAACTGCCTTGGAAGCACGTACGACAGAGTCAAGAGACACAAAACGTGAGTGATGATTATGGTGTGCAAGGTTTCCCCACCAAGATACTCATCGACCCACAAGGTAAGATTGCCAAGATCGTAGTGGGTGAAGACCCGTCGTTCTACGAATATCTTGACAAGGTGTTCGCCGGCAAGTGATACACACCTCCCTTGTCTTCAATATAGTCAATGAGACTCCGGAAGATGGGGTCAGCTCCTAAGATGTGGCGATTGCCCGTGACGATCATCTGCTTGCGTGCACGGGTAATCGCCACATTCAGTTTGCGGTCGATCACATGACCGTCTTCCTCAAAGCGATTGCTTGCCAAGAATTCCAACTGATAATGGCTTTGGACGGTGAACGAATAGATGATGACATCACGCTGTGAACCTTGGTAACGCTCTACGGTGTCGATGGTGATACCGGCAAAGGCAGCAATGCCAGTTTGCTCCAGTCGCTTGCGTATCATGGCAATCTGGTTGCGATAGGGCACGATAACACCCACTGTTTTGTCTGCGTCAAAACGGTCGCCATAGAAACGGTGTATGCGTTGAATGAGGTCAGCCACGATCTCCGCTTCGGCAGGATTGACTTTCTCTGACAGGTTAGGACGCTTGCAAAAGGGACTTTCCACATAAATCATGCGATGCATCTTCAACATTTCGTCCATCCGGTCAAGCGACTTGGCAGTATAAGGAAGTGCGGCCTCCAACTGATGAGGACACGGAACAGGTTGCAGGCACTCACGCTGATAGAACATCCTATTGGGATATTCCGCTACATCGGGATGCATGCGTCCCTGCTTGCGAAGCGTGCCGATAAAGCAGGAACGTCCTGCTGCACGCTCTGTCTTGATGAGCCGTTCAAAAAGTGAGTTGCGGCAATCGTCAAGATGAATACCACGCAACAAAGGATCGGACACTGCCGAAGACGCCTCACTCTGCTGCACCACTGCCGGCAACTGCTTGTGGTCTCCGATGAGCACAAAACGGCGGATAGCAAAATCATCGGGATTGTCTCCACAATGTGCACCAAGCAGTCCGACAAGGTCAGGTTCAAGTATCTGACTCGACTCGTCGATGATAGCGAGCGAGAAACGCTTGATATTGAACAGGTATTGGCGTGACAGCATCGTAGCTGTGGTGCCGACCACGACACGCGACTTGCCAATCATCTTGCGGATATCGTCAAGATGCATCATGCCGTCGGTAACCTTGGAAAGAAGATGATTACGGAAACGGGGGGCACAACTGTATTCTCCACCTATTCTTATATAATCGATGCCAGCATCCGTAAGCATCCCGCAGATTTCGTCTACCGCGCGGTTGGTATAGGACATCAGCAACAGCGAACTGTCAGACTCAGAGAGTTCCTCCTGTACCATGAACCGCAGTGCCATAGAAGTCTTTCCTGTACCTGGCGGACCTACCAACAGATAATAATCGCGTGCCTGTTTCGCCTGCAAAAGCACCGCATCGTAATCGGGATGATAGCTTTGCGACAGCGACAGCCGCTCGTCACGCAAAGGTGCACGCTGTCCTAAAAGCAGGGATTTGCGTGATTGTCCAGCCGTGACAAACTGATAGAGCGACCCGAATGCAGAAGATCCCATACCACCCCGACATGCTTCGATGGCATAAGGGAGGTTATCTTCCAGAATATCGGGATTCTGCAGTCCGTCACAGAGATGCACCGTGAGGTGGTCGTGATGTATTTCCGTGAGATAACACTTGAAGAGTATGGCATGGCGCATATCGGGTTCTTCACGTTTCTTGTAACTGTAAAGATACACCATATCGCCTTGTCGGAAATTGGGAAGGAAGTCTTCTCCTTGATCCGGCACTGCAAGCGTCACGGTATCGTAGCCATTGTATTCGGTGCTACGGCATTTATTAGTAATAGTCAGACCTACATAAATGTTGCCGCTTTCGCGCTTTTCAGACAGGGGCACATTCCAAGCATCAGCACCATTGAACGAATGTCCGTCGCTCTTGCCTACCCTGCTGATAATCTGCTCCATGTTGACAAAGGCATACATCCGGCAGAAATAGCTCTGTTCCAAAGGTGCCAGCGTATGAAGCGGAGCGGTGAGACGTTCCTGTTCGGGCCATATATAATTATGGTAGAAGATGCTATCGTCGTGGTTGGCATTGAGCGTTTGGGGTGTGAGAAGCGGAAGGATGCGTTCCAAACCATTGCTGCCAACCCAGAAGTTGAATGCCACTACCTGATTGCGGAACTTGATGGCCTCCCGGAAAAGTTGCTGATAGAAAGAAACTACCATCAGTCCTTGGGACGGCGGATACTTGGAATAAAGCAACCGGATGTCGACCCGGTTGTTGCCCAAACGGAAGTTGTAGCGCAGCACCCCATAATACAGCAACAGCTGGATATAATGGTTCTCCAGTTGACGGCTGCCATAAGGGTTGGGCTGTTGCCGGTCGATGTTCCTGTTCTTGCCCGACTTCTGCTCCACGAGCAGTTCCATATCGGTGGTCATCAGGTCGACACGTCCCTGTATGCCGAGACTTTCACAGACAAAGGAGGGTTCCAAGATAGCCTTGTGGCGGTCATATCGCTTGAATAATTCGTCGACAGTCTGCTTGAGATTGCCCACCTGGGCCACAGCATCTTCCTTGAACTTCCTCCCGTCAAAGCCGGGACACGAACAGAATTCAAGTGCTTTCTCATGGAAATTGTTGCGGAGCGTGTCAGCGAACGAATAGTCTTCGCCATGCGTGCAGTTGATGATGTCGTCAAGGGCACTGCCAGCAAAGTTACCGAGAAGAATAGGTTGTGTATTGGCTTTCGGTTTCAACTGGTTGAGCAGATACGACAACGGATGATGACCGAAATCAGTAAAGCATGCGGCAATACTGCTGATATCAAGCAGATAGTCTGGTTCCACCACAATAAAAGAAGGTATGACCACCGGATGTTCGGCGTCGGTCTTGTCGATGTGGCAGTCAAGAAGGTTCAACTGCATGCCCTGTTTCAGCACATTGGACAGATAGGCGAAATGCTCAGCCGAGCAATCCACCCGGACGCTGTCACCTCCATCCTGATCGATGTCTACCCATACATAGGGCATCTCCACCGTCCTGACGATGCAACGCAAACGACGCACCTCCACTGCCCCAAGACCCGTATAAGGACGAGGTTCTACAGGAATCTTGCCGACAAGTCGGCTGGGGATGGCAACGGAAAATACCTTAGAGACAAAAACGCACAATGCCCGGACATCATACATCAAATCCTCATGGGTCAGAGGCAACGAGCGGTTTGAATGACGGCGCATCTGCTGGATGGCTATCACATCGCGGGTCTGTACATGATGAATCTTACAAAGGTAGTCTACTTGCGAGAACAGGTTGCCGAAAGCCTGCATCGAGTCCTTGACAGCCTCATGACAGGCGAGCACGAGCGTGTCGTGCATCATCCTGTTCACGTCTGCTTCTTTTTCCTTGACAATAATGTCGAGAATTCTGTCAAAGAGTTCGTCTGCCGATACATCCATCACCGCTACAGTTTTTCTCCGTAGCAGAGATCGCCTGCATCACCGAAGCCGGGAACGATATACTTGTGCTCGTTCATGCCTGGATCAATAGCTCCGCACCAAACCGTAGTCGTTTCCTCGGGGAGGGCCTTTTTCACATGAGCGATGCCTTCGGGAGTGGCAATCACGCAAGCCACGTGTACATGCTTGGGTGTGCCCTTGGTGAGAAATGCCTTATAGCCCAATTCCATGGAACCGCCTGTTGCCAACATCGGATCTACGATAATCAGCGTCTTGCCATCGAGGTTGGGTGTGGCGAGATACTCCACATGTATGCCCACTTCGGTGTGAGCCTCATCGGTATAAGCACGATAAGCGCTCACAAACGCATTGCCTGCGCGGTCGAAGACATTAAGAAATCCCGTATGGAAAGGCAAGCCGGCACGGAAGATAGTGGCTATCACCACATCATCCTCAGGCACACGCACCTCGCTTACGCCAAGCGGAGTCTGCACTTGTTTCTTCACATAAGAAAGGGCCTTGCTGATCTCGAACGCTTCCATTTCCCCTATGCGCATGATGTTGTTACGGAAAAGAAGTCTGTTCTGCTGGTAGTTAATGTCACGGATTTCCGACATATACTGCCCCATGATGGAGTCGGTTTCGGAGAAGTTGATGATATTCATAGTGATTTTTATGCAAAGTTAATGCTATTTTCCGAGTACGGGAAAAGAATGGTTACCTTTTTTACTCACACGTTCAGACGAATGTAAAGCAAATGCAATGTCCGATTTACAAACGTAACGGAAACGTATTTTGTTTAAACATCTTTAACCTAAAAAGCGCCTCTGGCAAATGATTTTGCCAAGCAAATCTTTGCCGTACTTGTTTTTTTTCTTACCTTTGCAGCGATTTAGGATACCCTTTAAGGAAACATTCACAACTTAAATACAATTAAAATGGCAAAGTTTGATAAGTCAGTTTTAGCAAACTATGGAATCACAGGAACACCTGAGGTTCTTTACAATCCTTCTTACGAGGTATTGTTCAACGAAGAGACAAAAGAAGGTCTTGAAGGTTATGAGAAAGGTCAGGAGACTGAACTCGGTGCCGTAAACGTGATGACTGGTATCTATACAGGTCGTTCACCTAAGGACAAGTTCATCGTTGACGATGAGAATTCTCACGATACCGTATGGTGGGACTCTGAAGAATACCACAACGACAACCACCGCGCAAGCAAGGAAGCTTGGGCTGCTGTCAAGGAAATCGCCAAGAAGGAGCTTTCAAACAAGAAACTTTACGTAGTAGACGGTTTCTGCGGTACACACAAGGACACCCGCATGAAGGTTCGTTTCATCGTAGAGGTGGCATGGCAGGCTCACTTCGTAACAAATATGTTCATCCGTCCTCAGAACGAAGCTGAATTCGATCAGGAGCCAGACTTCATCGTTTACAACGCTTCTAAGGCAAAGGTTGAAAACTGGAAGGAGCTTGGCCTCAACTCTGAGACAGCCGTTGTATTCAACGTAACTTCTAAGGAACAGGTTATCATCAACACTTGGTATGGTGGTGAAATGAAGAAAGGTATGTTCTCTATGATGAACTACTTCCTCCCATTGAAGGGTATGGCTTCTATGCACTGCTCTGCCAATACCGACATGAACGGTGAGAACACCGCTATCTTCTTCGGTCTCTCTGGTACAGGTAAGACTACTCTTTCTACCGATCCTAAGCGTAAGCTCATCGGTGATGACGAGCACGGATGGGACGACGAGGGTGTGTTCAACTTCGAAGGCGGTTGCTACGCTAAGGTTATCAACCTCGACAAGGATTCTGAGCCCGATATCTACAACGCAATCCGTCGCGATGCTCTCCTTGAGAACGTAACCGTAGACGCTGAAGGCAAGATTGACTTCGCAGATAAGAGCGTTACAGAGAACACCCGTGTTTCTTACCCAATCTACCACATCAAGAACATCCAGCGTCCTTACTCACAGGGTCCTGCAGCAAAGCAGGTTATCTTCCTGTCTGCAGACGCATTCGGCGTTCTTCCTCCAGTATCTATCCTCAACGCAGAGCAGACCAAGTACTACTTCCTCTCTGGCTTCACCGCTAAGTTGGCAGGTACAGAGCGCGGCATCACAGAGCCTACTCCTACATTCTCCGCTTGCTTCGGTCAAGCATTCCTTGAACTTCACCCGACAAAATATGCTGAGGAGCTCGTTAAGAAGATGGAGAAGAGCGGTGCTAAGGCATACCTCGTAAACACAGGTTGGAACGGTACAGGCAAGCGTATCTCTATCCGCGACACACGTGGTA
>CAVJZZ010000111.1:0-6650 GCA_963654295.1 Lachnospiraceae bacterium
ACCTACACCACTTTCCAGGTGGTGGGAGAAGAGACAAGGCTGGCCGACGATGACTGCTATCTGTGTTACGACATAGAGATTCCGGAGGGGATGGCCTTTACGCCATTGGCCGTTTCCATGTATTCGCTGAGGTACGGAACGAGCGGCGGCTACTTCAATGCCGTGTGGGTGGACAGCAACGGCGAAAATGTGCAGCTGCGACAGGGCATCCATGCCGGCAACCCGAAGGATGCACAGGAAATCGTTGAGGAGATTGATTTGCAGGATGAGAAAATCAGTCCGTCGGTGGGCCATTGCCAGTTGCGCTTCTATGTCTATACGTTAAGCCCCCTCAAGTCGATAGGTTTTGCCAATGTCCAGATTAAGGGCTATGGGAGCACTGCTTCGGGCATCGTGCCCGTCACCATCAACTGCTCTGAATCGCCTGCCGTCTACGACCTCTCCGGACACAAGCTGGACAAGCCCCGCAAGGGTGTCAACATCATAAACAACAAGAAAATCCTAATCAACTAAAAACAATATGAGAAAAGTATTTCTATTACTGAGCCTTTTTGCAAGCATGCTCATGCATGCCGAAGAAAAGGACGTCACACCGGCCACCCTGTCGCAGGCACTGACGGAAGCGAGCGACGGTGACGTACTGCTCTTGTCGAGCGGCAAGTATGCCGACAAGATTGTGTTCCCGACCAGAAAAACGGTCACGCTGAAGGCGGCTGAGTCTGCCGAGGTTGAGTTGGTCGGCGGCGTTACATGCTCCGACGAGACGTCCACGGGCGGAGGACTCGTCCTGGACGGCGTAATCGTCAACCCATCCAACAATTACTTTGTTGACCTGAAGTATGGAGACATTAAGGAAATCACACTCAAAAACTCTGAGGTGAAGAATGTCTACCGCTGCTTCTTGCGTACCAACAACGTAGGCAACACGATAGATGCCATCAACTTCGAGAACTGCCTCGTGCACGACTGCGGCAAGAACGAGTGGAACTTCCTCTACCCATCGCATACCGTGAAGAGCGTAAAGGTGGAGAACTCCACACTCTACAATTATACCAACGGCGAAGGATTCTTTACGCCCAAGAGTGCTTACACGGGCGATTTCTCCTTCACGTTCAACCACAACACCGTGTACAACTGGTCGAAAGGTGCCAAGTATGCCATCTGCAACGTGGATGCCAAGAATACGGGCAGTGCCTTCTACACCTTTACCGACAACATCTTCTACAATGGCGGAACGGACGGCGACCGCCCCTATGTGCTGAAGGCTACCGGAGGTACACTCGTGGCAAGCAAGAACCTGATAGTCAACTATGGCGGCTATTCGCAGAAGACGGCTGTAAGCCAGACCATTGACGACGTGACGCTGGAGCAGTTGGGCATGAGCGCACTCAACTTCCCCGCACCCGACGACGGCAACTTCCAGATTACCTCTGCCAACGCACTGGCTACGGCTGCCACCGACGGCGGGGTGATAGGCGACCCGAGGTGGCTGAAGGCCATCACCGACATCGTGCACCTCAATGTGGCACAACAGCCCGAGGAAGGCGGCAAGGTGACACCCTCGTCTTCCGATTACGAGCGCGGCGAGACGGTCACGCTCTCTGCTACGCCTAACTATGGCTACAGCTTCAAGGAGTGGCAGGACAAGGACGGCAAGGCACTCGCTACGGATAACCCATACCAGTATAAGGTGGAGGACAACACCACCGTTACTGCCGTTTACAACAAACTGACTACCTACTCGCTGACCGTGGAGAAAGACGGCGACGGTGCCAAGTTTGGCGAGGTGAGCCTCTCGCCCGAACCTGTGGACGGCAAATACGTGGACGGAACGGTCGTTACCGTTACCGTGGTGCCCAACAAGGTTTCCTCGTTCCTCTACTGGGAAGACCAGACCAGCGAGAACAAGCGCATCATCACCGTGGATGCCGACAAGATGCTGAAGGCTACATTCGACGTGATTCCTTTCATCACGGGATGGAACTTCAACGAGAGCGAACCCCGCAACGCTCGCCCCGGCGACTTCTATGCCGAGAGCGACAACACGGGCTTTATAAGCCTCTACAACAGCGACGGCTCTATGAGCAGCTGGGGCGCAAGTGTCCGCAACTTCGAAGGCGGCAACTACTCTTGCATCCGCCGATACACGGGTTATGCCGACATGGCCAGCCCACGCAGTTTCGTGGCCAAGTTTAACGTTGGCCTGTACAAGAACATCTCTGTACACTTCCTCGCTGCCGCAGACAACGACTGCGTTCACAAGGTGCAGAAGGTGCAGTACTCTCTGGACGGTGTCAATTACACCGACCTCACTTCTTTCGAGATTACGGAACAGAAGAAATGGATAGAGCAGAACATCGCTTTGCCTGCCGACATTCCTGCCAACACGGCTGTGTATGTACGATGGATAGGCGACACCACCAGCGACCTTCTCGGCTCTCCTGCCGACAATGCCACAGAGGGCTTCTACCTTGCCGAGGTTATCGTCTATGGCGAGGATGACATTACGATAGACACCAAGGCTCCACAGCTCCTGTCGTCTTCTCCTGTACAGGATTCTAAGGTAGCGTCGGCTTCGGGCAACATCGTCCTTACCTTCGACAAGAAAATCAAACAGGGCGAAGGCACGGCGACTCTCAACGGCAAAGAACTGGAAGCTGTCTTCGGAAGCAAGACGGTGTCGTTCGCATACGCTGGTCTCAACTATGGTGAGGAGTGTACCTTCACGCTGCCAGCAGGGGTTGTGCTGGACAAGGTGGGAAATGCCTTCGAGGGCGTCACACTGAAGTTTAACATCATGGACCGCCCGCGGCCTACAGCCAAGACCTTCGACGCAGTGGTGGCTCAGGACGGCACGGGCGACTACACCACCGTGCAGGCTGCCATCGACGCTGCACCGCAAAACCTGGGCTACCCTTATCTCATCTTCATCAAGAACGGTGAGTATGACGAACTGGTAACCGTAACAAGTGCACAGACCAATATTCACCTGATAGGACAGGACAAGGAGAAGACCATCATCAAGCACTACATCATGTGCGACACGCCCGACAAACCGGGTTCCAACAGCAACCCCAACGACCCCAACTATGGACGTCATGCTGTGGTGGAAATCGGCGGTGAGGACTTCTATACAGAGAACATCAGCTACGTCAACAGCTACGGCGTGGACACGCAGAACGGGCCGATGGCGCTGGCGATGCGTTCCAACGGCGACCGACTGGCTTTCTACAACTGTAAGTTCCGTTCGTTCCAGGACACCTGGGAGACTTCCACCCACCTGGAGGATGACCGCACGTACGTGAAGAATTGCCACATAGAGGGTGCTGTAGACTACTTCTATGGCGGCGGAAACGCTTTCCTGGAGCAGTGTACCATGTACAATGTACGCAAGGGCTCTGTCATCGTGGCTCCCTGCCACCGCAGTGCTACCTACGGCTACGTGTTCAGCAACTGTATCATCGATGGCAATGATTTGGCTAAGAGCGGTACTACTGCCCTCGGACGGCCGTGGCACAACAACCCCAAGACGGTTTACATCAACACCGTTGCCAAGGTGGCCATTTCCCCGACCGGATGGAACAACATGGGGGCCATCCCCGCACTGTTCGCCGAGTATAACACGGTGGATGGGGATGGTAATCCTGTAGATTTGACCAACCGTCGCACAGAGTATGCTTTTGGATCGAAGGAGGATGGCTCTTACACGACAGGCTCTTGCAAGGCTGTCTTGGATGCAGATGAGGTGAGCAAGTATAGTTATGAGAATGTTGTCTCAGGAACAGACCATTGGAATCCACGTATGCTCATGGAGCCTGTGGATGCTCCGACTGACATTTATTGGTACAAGGATGCCAACAAGATGAACTGGACTGCTTCTGAGTTTGCTATCTGCTACATAGTGTTTGATGCAGAGGATCATGTCTTGGCTATCACCAAGGATACGAATTGTGAAATAGAGTCGGGGAAGACTCCTGCTTACCTCAAGGCTGTCAATGAGAATGGTAGCTTGAGCCAAAAATATGAGGTTGCTGTTACTACTGGCATCTCTCATGTTTCTTCTGATGTTGAGGCTGTAAGAACTGAGGTTTATTCTGTCGATGGTATCAAGAAAGCTGGCTCCCAGATGGGCTTGAACATCATCAAGACTACTTATAGTGATGGTTCTGTTAAGACTCAAAAGATTGTGAAGTAAGTAGAATACATAGAAAGAAAAAGTCCATTCATGCTTTTTATTGGCGTGAATGGACTTTTTCTTTTGTGCCATTACTCTTCCTTGCTGTCTGCAACGATTTGCGGTCCACGAACCTTGTCCTTCAGCCTCAGGCCTTTTTTGATTTCTATGTTTACGCCATCGCTCAGTCCGGTAGTTACCTGCTTGCGCTCGTAGATTTTCTTGTCACCATTGCCGTTGATGGTATATACGAAGGTCGAATCACCACTGAACTCGATGGCACTCTCGGGGATGGTGAGTACATGTGTCGCCTTGGCAAGCACGATTTCTGCATTGGCACTGTAGCCTGATCGAATCTTGCCACCCTTGACCGATCGGACGGCAGCCTTAACCTCAAATTGGTTGGCGCCGTTGTTCTCTACTGCCTTTGGCGAGATGTATTCCAAATCGGCATCAAACTTGAGGTCTTGCAAGGCCCCGATGGTGATTTTCATCGGCATGCCAACCACAAGGTTGCCCACCTCAGTCTCGTCGATATTGCCACGGAAGATGAGGTCGTTCATATTGGCAACACTGGCGATGGTGGTACCGTCATTGAAGGTGTTGGCGAGGATGACAGAGTTGCCCACCTTGACAGGGATGTCGAGGATGATGCCCGAGATGGTGGAGCGGATGAGGGTGGATGAGGCACTGGCATTACTCTTGCTCACACCGTCGCGTACCACTTCGAGAGCGTCTTCGGCGGCAGTCACTTCCTCCTTGGCTTGCTGTAAGGATTGCTTCACCTTGTCGAACTCATCGGCACTGACCAACTGTTTTTGGTAGAGTTGTTCCTCTCGGGTATAGTTCACCTGCGCTTGCTTGAGGTTGATGCCTGCCAAGCGAACACGGGCCTGTGCCGAACTGAGCTGGCTCATGTCTGGGATAACCTTTACCTTGGCGATAACCTCGCCAGCTTGTACGTAGTCGCCAGCCTGCTTGCAAATCTCGGTGATGATACCGCTAATTTGGGGTTTCACGTTCACCTCGTTGCGAGGTTCAATCTTGCCGGTGATGACGGTTGTCTTCAGTACATCCCCCATCTTGGGAGCCAGCTCGGTGTACTCCGTAGGTTTGGGTTGGGACTTCTGATAGAGGAACACGAAGGTTCCGATGAAAAGCAAGGCGACAATAGCCGCAACAATCAACTTTGAATACTTTTTCATATTGTAGTTTCTTTATATTTCAGATGTAACTTACCGTTGTTTATTCGTCTCTCATGGCATCAACAGGCTTGATGTTCATGGCTCGCCAAGCAGGGGCAAGTCCTGCGAGACCGCCTAAAACACAGATGAGGATGGCAGAGAAGATCGCCGTCCAGAAGTTGACTTGGAAATGGGCGGTGAGTACGCCGTCCACCGTGTTTCTCAGCTCCAGCATCTGCAAGATAGCAACTCCAAAGAGTATGCCGCTCATGCCTGCCACCATCGTGAGTATGATGCTCTCAGATATAATCTGTGAGAGAATCATCTGCGGTGTGGCTCCGATGGCTCGGCGAATGCCAATCTCTGTGGTGCGCTCCTTTACCGTCACCATCATGATGTTGCTCACACCGATGGCTCCAGCCAAGAGGGTTCCGATGCCTACGAGCCAGATGAGGAAGTTGACACCCTTGAACAGGTTGTCGAGCATCTGGAAGAGTACCTCGGTGTTGAATACCATCAGACCTTTCTCGTCGGTAGGGTCGATGGAATGTGCCCTTGCCACGGTCTCCCTCATGCGTTGGGTAATGCTGCTCATGATGACTCTTGGTTTGCCAGTCGTGGCGATGATATCTACGGCGTTTCCTCGGTTATAGGCTGTCCGCAAAACTGATTGTGGCAGGGTGATGGTTTCGTCGGCACGACCGCCGAAGTTCACACCGTTGCCAGAGCGGTAATCTACTCCTACGATGGTGTAGTAGGTGGAATCGACCCTCAGGCTTTTGCCGCATGGGTCGCCTCCTCCGGGAAAGAGGTTTTTGTAAATCTGTTTGCCGATGACGCACACCTTGCGTTGTTCCTTGACATCCATGTCGTTGATGTATCTGCCATAGAACAGCTTGGGTACGGAAACCTTGGCGTAGTCTGAGTTGACACCTTGGGTGGAACCGCTGAAGGTCTTGTCGCCATAAACCACACTCTTGCGACCTCCGAAGAGCAGAGGGGTGATGACATCCAGTTCGGGCACATGCTGTCGAAGTCGTTCCATGTCGCCCAGTTCCATGTCCCAGGATCGTCCCTTGTTGAAACCTTTGTAGGGCTTGGTGGTGTTTTGTGCCCAGATGACCGCCGTATTGGTGGCGAAACCTGCAAAATTGTCTTGCAGCTTCTCCTTCAGTCCTTGCCCTCCACCTATCAGGGCGATGAGCATGAACACACCCCAGAACACGCCGAATCCCGTCAGCAGACTGCGGCTCTTGTTCCTCGTGATGGTGTCGAGTATCTCTTTGTATGTA
>CAVJZZ010000112.1:0-6495 GCA_963654295.1 Lachnospiraceae bacterium
CTATAGCTAACTGAAGTCCTCGGAAAAGGACTCAATCCCAAATGATTCATACATAAGGGGTGGCTATCACTCGTAAAAACTAATTTTTAGAACTTACCTGTAACTGGTGCCCTATCGCGAGCATATACCTACATGTTGGCATTTTGCAATGCGAATGAAACATTTTATGTCAAAAAGTATTCTGTTTTGGATTTTTTTTGTACCTTTGCACCCAAGATATGAATTCTTATAAAAAATCCTTAATGTTAACAGTATGGCAAAAAACTACCCATTAATGATTGCTGGGGTTGCATCCTTGCTCACGCTCGCACCGTGTGGCGTGGCACAGGCATTGGCGCAAGGCGTCACAGCTACCCCCCCCCGTTTTACTTAAGCCAGGCAAGGTAACACCTGCAGAGCTGAAGGCTCGTCTGGCAGAGTCGAAGGCCAAGCATCCGCTGCTGCACCAGCGCATCATGCCTTCCTTCGCCAAGCGCGACAGCATCGTGCGTCTCAACCACAGCATCGCCCCCGGTGTCAAGATGCAGCAGACACCGGGCCTGATACTGAAGTCGAACAACGAGGCTGTGAAAACCCTCTGGGGCAACGTGCTCTACGACAACACGTGGGACGACTACACCACCGCCTACGGCATGTACAAGTTTGAGACAAAAGCACCCATCACCGTCTCCAAGCAGTTTGGCGACGATTTCTTCCGTGCCACGGGAGCCGGAGCATGGCTCGAAGATGCCTTGTACTATGTGATGTACCAGAGTTTCTGGGGCGTAGACATGGTATACCTTTATAAATATAATACCGACACCTGGACACAGGAAGTGGAGAAACGCCTCGACGACTTCACCATGGTGGCCAACGAGACAGCCGTGGCAGCTGATGGTACCGTGTACGGCGACTTCCTCGATGCCGACGGTAACTACAACGAACTGGGTGTTGCCGACTACGAGAACGGTACACGTACCACGATAGGCCGTCTGAAGCGAGCCTATGTGGCCATGGGTATCACCAGCGACGATGTGCTCTACGGTATCGGCACCGACGGCAACCTGTACAAGATAGATACCAAGACCGCCGAGGAAACCCTTATCGGCTCTACCGGTGTGCAGGTGTCCAAAAAAGACGGCAGCTTCTTCTACCAGAGCGGTGAGATAGACCAGTCTACCAACACCTTCTACTGGGACTGCGTGGACGTACACCAAAAGTCAACCCTCTACACCGTCAACCTCGAAACCGCCCAACTGACCGAGATAGGCGAGTTTGCCAATAACAACATCATCAGCTTGCTGAGCATCCCCAAGGCAAAGGCCGCCGACGGTGCACCTGCCGCACCTGCCGGGCTCAGCTTCGACTTCAAGGAAGGCAGTCTGACGGGTAACGTATGCTTTACAGCACCTGCCAAGACCTTTGCCGGAGGAACACTGGAAGCCAGCACCCAACTGACCTACTCCATTCTTGTAGACAAGCAGGAGGTGGCTACCGGCACAACCACTCCGGGCGCACAGGTAGCACAGGAAGTAACCCTCAAGTCGGGCTACAGCAACATCACTGTCACCGTATCCAACAGCGAGGGCAGGAGCCCCAAGACAGTAGCCCGATACTATGCAGGCTATGACAAGCCCAAGACGATAGGCGAAGTAAAGACGACGGTGGATGCCACTACAGGTCAGGCCACCGTGACATGGGAAGCACCTACGGCAGGCGAGAACGACGGCTACGTGGGAGGCTTGACATATGACATCGTGCGCTATCCCGATGGCAAGACCGTCAAGACAGGTTGCACGGAGACTACATTCACCGAGACCCTTGAAAAGGGCGAGACGCGGACTTACGGCTACGGCGTGAAAGCCAACAACCACGGCGTGGAGAGCGCCGAGACGGTAAGTAACTTCGTGGCCTACGGCGACCCCATCACACCACCATTCATCAACAGTTTCGAAGACGACTCGGAGATGGCATACTTCACCGTCATTGACAACAATGACGACGGCAACAAGTGGACACGCGTAGAGCCAAGCATGTCGAACGACTATGACGGCTATGCCTTCCTGACACGCACCGACAAGGTAGCCTTCGACGACTGGATGATTACCCCAGCCCTCAACCTGAAGGCCAACCACCAGTACCGCATCTCGTTCCGCCTCTCCGGTTTCAGCAAGTATTATGAGGAGCAGTTTGAGGTGAAATACGGAACCGCTCCTACCGTGGACGGCATGACCGAGACACTGATGGAGAAGACCTCCCTCAAGCAGAGCGACTTCGATACCCGCACCTTCACGCTGACACCCACCGAGGACCAAGTAGTCTACTTAGGCTTCCACGGTCTTACGGAGAAGGGCGAGGCCATGGGCATCAAGATAGACGACGTGAGCGTGAGCGCAGGCGTTGACCTCGAGGCACCAGCCGTAGTAAGCGACTTCAAGGTAGAGGCAGGCGAGAACGGCGCACTCCAGGCCAAGATCTGTTTCAAGGCTCCCTCTACCCAGCTCAACGGTGGGGAGCTCAGCAGCATCACCAAGTTCCTGTTGCGCCGCACAGGCAAGGTGGTGGCAGATATTCCTGCAGCCGCACCAGGCGCAGAGGTTACCTACACCGACAATACCGCCACCAACGGCATCAACGTCTACAGTGTGACGGCCTGCAACGACAAGGGTGCCGGATTCTATTGCGACCCCGTGCCAGTGTACATAGGCGAGGATGCACCTAATGCCCCCGTGAAGGGAAGCACAGAGGATAAACTCTCCTCCGTCCGTCTCAACTGGAGCGCACCGGAGACAGGTACGCACGACGGATACGTCAACCCCAAGAACCTGACGTACACCATAGCCACCAAGGGCGGTACCGACTACTATCCTACCTACGACGCAGTGGATACGTCGGTAGGTCAGAACTACTACGACTACAATGTCAACACCCTGGAGGGAAGCGAGCAGACCGTCAAGACCTTCTATGTGAATGCAGCCAACAAGTATGGCGAAAGCTCATACATCGCCCTGCCTTCGTTTGTGCTGGGCAAGCCTTACGACATTCCGTTCTCGGCCAGTGTGAAGAACTACATGTTCTATGGCATCCTCTGGACAGCATGGGGCACAGGAACGTCAGACTTCGAGCTCTCTACCGAGTCGTGCGACAACGATGGCGGTTGCTTCCACGTCATGCCGTACAACACCGAAGACATCGCCTATCTCGGTTCGGGTAAGATCAACCTGGGCGGGGCAACGGCTCCCAAACTCATGTTCCACCACAAGGCAGCGGAAGGCAGTACCGCCAAGATAACCGTAGAGGTGGAGACACCCGACGGCAAGAGTGAGGTGGCAGGTGTGGTAGACTACGCCAAGCTGAAGGGCGGAGAATGGAGCGCAACGGCAGTAGACCTCAGCAAGTGGGCCAACGAGAAATTCATCACCTTCGACTTTGCCGTACAGGGCTCTACCTACGAAGACATCTACATCGACCGCCTCTTTGTGCGCGACACCAACGACGATGACCTCAACGCAGAGATAGAGGCTCCTGAGAGCATGACGAAGGGCGAAAGCGCCAAGGTGAACGTAAGGGTAAACAACTTCGGCAACAACGATGCCAAGAAGTTCAGCGTAAGCCTCTATGCCAACGACCAGCTCGTGGAGACCAAGAAGGTGACAGAGGCGCTGAAGGCATACGACTTTATGGACATCGCCTTCGACTATCAGAGCAACGTGCTCACCCAGGACGAGTCGGTAGACCTGAAGGCCGTGGTAACCTACACTTACGACCTCAACGAGGATGACAACACGGTATCCGCCAACGTGAAGTTTACCGTCAGCAACAAGCCCAAGCCCGACCACGTGGACGCCGAGGCAACCGACGAGGGCGTGAAACTGGCATGGACACCGGTAACCACCACTTCCGAGACAACCACCGACAGTTTCGAGAGCTATACCTCATGGAGCCAGAACACCTTCGGCAACTTCACATCATCAGCCAACAACAGCGGTACTACCGGCGGTGTACTCGACAGCTACAAATTCCCGAACCAAGGTTCCAATTACGCCTTCTTGCTCTTCGACCCACTCAACGAATGGCTCGATGAGGAACAGTTGGCACAGCTTCCCGAGTTTACAGCCCATTCCGGCAGCAAGTACCTTGCATCGCTCTACCGTGTCAACGACGAAGGAACGGCAGTGAACCAGGATAACTGGCTCATCAGTCCTGAGCTCTCCGGCGACAAGCAGCAGGTAAGCTTCTGGGTGAAGAACGTCAACGACGGCAACACCTCTTACCCAGAGACCTTCGACGTGCTCTATTCTACCACAGATCCGTACTCATACGCCTTTACCAAGATAGGCGAGACCTACACAGTGGCAGACGGCAAGTGGAAGCAGATTACTGTAGAGTTGCCAGCCGGCACCAAGTACTTCGCCATCAACCAGAACACCTCTGGCGACAATGCCTTCGTGTTCATGGTAGACGACGTGACCTACAGCTATGGTATCGGTTCCGTGCAGGGTTATAATATCTACCGCGACGGCAAGAAGGTAGGTACTGTTGATGCTACCGCCACCAGCTTCGTGGACTCAGAGATCAAGTCAACCGACAGCAACACCTATCTGTATGGTGTAACCGCCGTCTTCGCCGATGCCGAGTCGGAGGCAACACTCGCACAGCCCGTCACACCGACAGGCATCGAGAACATCGAGGCAACAGGCAAGACCTTTGACGTGTACACGCTGGAAGGCGTCTGCGTGGCCAAGAACGTGAAGAGCCTCGGCTTGCTGAAGCAGGGTGTGTACCTCGTGAACGGCAAGAAAGTAGTGATAGAGTAACACTGTGTTCAGAACAAAACAGAACAAAGAAAAGACATGAATATTCTGAAGAATAGAATAAGAATGACTTGCGCATGGGTGTGTTTGGCGGCTTTGCTGCCAAACACACTTTTTGCCAAACAGCGCAGTCAGCAGCAGATGCTCAATGCTGCCGCACAGGCCCTTTCCGCCACTTCGCAGACGGTAGGCAAGGTAAAGGCATACGGTACGGACGTAAAACAACTGGTGGCTACCGATGGCTACACCATCTACGGCAACAATGGCGGCTTTGCCGTCATCGCCAACGACGATGTGGTGCCCGCCCTGCTGGGCTACTCGCATACGGCATACAACACCAACGTGACCAACCCCAACTTCAAGTCGTGGCTCGATGCCGTAAACCAGATGGTACAGCTCAGGGCCAAGGAAGGCACACCTGTGGTGCGTGCCACCAAGCCCAACACCGGCAAGTATGCCGAGGCAGTAGACGCCCTCTGCACCACGACGTGGGGACAGGACGAGCCTTATAATAATATGTGTCCTATCGCCACCGACGGTACGGGCCGTTGTCTTACGGGATGTGCTGCCACCTCTACCGCGCAGGTGCTCTACTACCACAAGGGACCCAAGCACGGCATGGGACAGCGCACCATCTACTATCCGCAGAACGACTATACGGGCGTGGCCATCAGCGTAGATTACGAGAAAGACGTGTACGACTGGAACGGCATGATAGATGTCTACACCAAGGGCAGTTACACCTCCGAGGAAGGCGATGCCGTGGCCCTGCTGATGAGAGACTGCGGTGTGGCGGCAGACATGGAGTACGGTTCGGACGCACAAGGCGGAAGCGGTGCCTTGCACAAAGACCTGGCACAGGGACTGCAGCGCTACTTCGGACTGACCGACGTGCAGTACCTGCAGCGTTCCGACTATACGGAGCCTGAGTGGATGGACATCATCTACGACCAGATCAACAAGAAACAGCCCATCGTGTACGGTGGTTTCACCAAGAGCCGTGAGGGACACTCCTTCGTGCTCGACGGATACGATGCTGAGGGCTTGGTACACATCAACTGGGGATGGGAAGGAAGCCAGAACGGTTACTTCGACATCGCCCTGCTCAACCCAACAGGTTATGAGTTTACCGAACTGCAGGAGGCCATCATCAACATCCTGCCTGAGTCGGCAGTAGAGACCAAGAGCGACACCGTGACCGTGGAACAGCCGGGCACACTGCGCTCGCTCGTCGATGCCGTGTCGTTCTACAACTATGATGTGCTGAAAGTAAACGGCCGCATCAATGCCGTAGACATACGTACCCTGCGCGAGATGGCAGGTGTAGACGAGAACGGCAACCGCACACACGGACATCTGCGCGTGGCCGACCTGAGCGATGCCACCATCGTGGCTGGCGACGACTACTATGTTCTGGACAAGGGCAGCAAGCTGGTCATTGCGGCAGACAATACACTGCCCGACAAACTATTCTCCAACACCAACCTGGAGGAGATAGACTTTCCCACGGCAGGCATCCATAGCTTCGGTACAGGTGTGTGGGCATACAGCAACAAACTCGCCACCGTGAAGTTGACTGCTGCAGCCGATGCCGACTTTGCCGTAGAGGACAACCTCGTGTACAGCAGTGACAAGACACGCCTTTTAGTAACCGTTAAAAAATAACTTGGTATAATTCCATATGTATTCATTTGCATTTGAC
>CAVJZZ010000113.1:0-6125 GCA_963654295.1 Lachnospiraceae bacterium
GCAGCAAGCACACTGCAAAGGTTCGCAACTTCACTAACTTCGGTATCTTCGTAGAACTCGAAGAGGGTGTAGATGGTCTGATCCACATCTCTGACCTCTCTTGGACCAAGAAGGTTAAGCATCCTTCAGAGTTCACACAGGTTGGTGCAGACATCGACGTAGTTGTGCTCGAAATAGACAAGGAGAACCGTCGCTTGAGCCTCGGTCACAAGCAGCTCGAAGAGAATCCTTGGGATACTTACGAGCAGATCTACACTCCAGGTTCTGTACACAAGGGCAAGATCACTGAGATGATGGACAAGGGTGCCGTTATCACTCTGAACGAGGGTGGTGAAGGTTTCGCTACTCCTAAGCACCTCGTTAAGGAAGACGGCTCACAGGCTCAGCTCGGCGAAGAGCTTGACTTCAAGGTGATTGAGTTCGTGAAAGAGACCAAGCGTATCATCCTCAGCCACAGCCGTACATTCGAAGAGGGCAAGGACGAGGTTGTTAAGCCTGCTCGCAAGCACACAGCCAAGAAGGAAGAGAAGGCACAGATCAACAATGTTGCAGCTGGAACTTCTCTCGGTGACTTCGATGCACTCGCTGCACTGAAGGCTAAGATGGAAAAAGGCGAATAATATCATTCTCCATTAGATAGCATCTCCCACGCAGATTCGTTCTGTGTGGGAGTTTTTTTTCCCCCTCTTGTGCGTCATTTAGAATGTAGCGAGTTGCCTCGTTGCTACATGAAGTATATCTTCGTTGCCGGATGAAGTATATCTTCGATGCCGGATGAAGTATATCTTCGTTGCCGGATGAAGTATATCTCCGTTGCCGGATGAGGTATATCCTCGTTGAGGGATGAGGTATATCCTCGTTGAGGGATGAGGTATATCCTCGATGGCGGATGAGTATAGCCTTATGGGCGGATGAGGTTAACCTCGTTGAGGGATGAGGTTAACCTTATGTCATTATGATATTATTTGCTATTCTTTTTACTGTTCTTTGAGGATTTCTTTCTGCCTATTCCGAACAAATCGCGGAGCGATGTGAAATCCTTCTTCAGTTCAAGACCAACGCCTTGGGTGTTCAGACTGTTGCGCGTGAAATAGCGGTCGTTGGTCTGGTTATAGATGTCAAGAGAAATGCCGCCATTGGGCGTTAGCAAGTATTTCAGGTCGAAATCGCCGATGAAACTGGTGGTGGCATTGGCATTGTCGCGGTAGCCGAACTGTCCGTTGAAGAGCAGGCGGTTGCCCAACATTCTTCCTGACAGCAATCCTTCGTATTCTGCATTGTTCCAACCCTCGTCGCCTGTTGATATGTTGGCACCGAAATTCCAGTTGCTTTTACCCATGAATGTGCCGATCACGTTGTTGATCTGCTGGGAGATGGTGCCCGAGAGCAGACTTTGCATGGCAAGCGTGGTCTGGCTGCGCTGTTCGGCACCCTCTTGCGTGTTTACTCCAGAGTTGTAGAACCTTCCCACGGCAAGCAGGTAAAGCACTTGCTGATTCATTTCTTCTTCTGTGTTGATCAGACTTCTTACCATTTGTTCTGCGTCAGCAGAGAGGGTGGGGAGTTCCATACCGAAGTCCACACGCGGTTGTCCTGGTGTGCCCCCGATGTTCATGAGGCAGTTCACGCGAATGCCAGTCGAGGTGAAACTCCGTCCCACGCCGATGTCGGAAAGACTTACACCCTGCACGGCATACTGTGCTTTCAGTCCTAACGCAGCATCATAGGGATTGCCGCCGAATGTGATGGTCGACCCAGGCAAGAACTGGAAGTCCTTGCGTATCACGTTCTGTATGGTTAGCCTATAGGTGCCATGGTCTACAAGGTAGTTGCCGAACATCAGGAAGGTTCCTTTATTATAATAGGTGGCGCGTATCACTCCCTGTCCGTTCAGCGTGATCATGTCTCCGCTTTGCTGGTCCATGAGCACTCTCAGCGTAACTTCGGGCGTTGTGTTTATTAGGAAGTTGATATGCATATCGCTTGCCATGTCTGTGTTGTCCGTGTCGGAGGACTTCACTTGCAGCGCTAGCGTATCAGAAAGGTTTGTCGTTGGTGTACGGTCGTTCCAGGTGATGAACTGCCCTGAACTGACGGCGTCAGGACTGACGGCATTGTATTCCAGGAAGCTTCCGCGCTCAGGCATCACGTCCACGTCGATGTTCACCTCACCGCTCTTTCCTTTGATTGCGCATGTGCCAGTAGCCCAAACCGTGCCGAAGAATGTCTGGTCGCCATAAGTCTTGAAGTCATAGGCGAGCAGGTTGTCGGCAGCTATCTTGAGGTCGTAGCCGAAGTTGGACAGGTTCTTGTGTGTCACTCTGCCGTTGACAGTTCCAGTATGTCCGTCTTTATCGTGGATCAGATCGTTGTGGAAGATGATGTTGTCGGGTTCGAATGTTACGGTGTCGCCCGTGAGCGTATAGGTAGTGCCAAGTGACGTTACTGCCACGTTGCCATGCGCTACCACTTGTCCTTCCATGTTGATGGCTTTCAGAGGGCCGAATACGCGGATGTGACCAGTGGCGTAGCCGTCCACATCACCCAGGAAACTGCTGCAGAGCTTTTCCATAAACTCAAGTCGGGTGCCGTATGCGTCGATGTTGAGTTCCATGTCACTGCGGCCCGGCGATACATATCCGTTGATGTGCGTCTGATGTTCCACGCCGTCATCGGCAGTGGCGTGTATGTTAATCTGGTTCTCATTCTGGTTCCAGTCAACGAGAGCATGCAACGTACCCATATTGCCGTCTTCGAATTGGAATTTTGACACATCGAGCTTTGCCCACGCAGAAGGCTTGCTCATCACACTCTTGATGGATGCCTGCCCCGATGCGAGACCGCTGAAGTCTACCGAGTGGAAGTTAATCAAGTTGAGGATATATTCCACGTTGATGCCTTTGAGGTCTACGGTGAGCGAGTCTTCGGCATACCGTGTGGCGTTGCCGCCAATGCGTAGATATTGCTGATTGTGCTCGATGGCGAAGTTCTCCACGTGAAGGGCGCCGGCATGATAGGTGATGCTCGACGGATGCACTTGCCATGCCGTGTCGCCTACCATGATTTCAGACGGTAGCACTCGCAGGTCTGCTGTGGATTGTCCGTTGACATTCTTGTAGAAGCGGGCGTCGAGGTTCATGTTACCCTTGATGCCATGTGGCTTGTTCTCGTTGAACAGGATGCCCGATGTGAGATGGTTGTCAGCGGCTTGTGCACTGACATCTACCATTGTCTTGCCGCCCTTGTCACCCACTTTGGTAAACGTGGTGTTGGCGCAGAGCGTATCGTTGGGAGTCGTGACGAGAATGGTGGCATCTTCATAGCGTGTGCCGTTCAGATACAGGCTGGGAGCTATGGCGTTGAGCGTGAGCTGGTGCTGTTGGTCGTTCATGGCGGCACGCAACTCCACGGGATTGTCTATCTGCACGTCTATGCCGAGCAGGGCGCGCAGCCAGTCAGTGCGTGTAATGGTGAGGTCGAGGTCGAATGTGTTGCCCGGCGTGCTTGTCGCTTTCGGCAATCCAGGCAAAGTGGGCAGTTTGCTCGCCACCAGGTTGGTGATACTCCTCACGATGGTGTTGTAGTCATACTGTCCGTTCAGCTCCATGTGGGCGAAATCGCTGTCGAGATTGATGAAATGCTCGTGCCCGTTGTAGCCCGCTTTGAGCGTGAGCTGGTCGAGCGTGTAGTCTGTCGTGGCGTTCTTCATGTTGAACTGGCTGAGCGTAACGGAGCCGTTGGCGTCTGCCAGCTTGTTGCCCGATATGTCAGCATGGAGGATGCCCGAGAACTGTGTGCCTGTCCATTGGTTGGTCAGCTTGAGTGCAGAAGGATTCAGGTGGTCTATTGTGGCGGTCAGGTTCATCTTGGGCTTTCCTGTGCCATGGGCGAACAGTCCCTCGATGCCGATCTTCCCATTAGGGTCGTCCATGCCGATCTTTCCGGTAAACGTGCCACTTGCATATTTTCCGTCGAGTGAGATGTCGCGATAGTCGTATCCGTTCCATTCAAAACGGCTCACTTGTCCCTTGGCGGTGAGGTCGGGCAGGGAACCTTCCTTCATCACTCCGTTCACATTGATGTGCGTGGCGATGATGCCGAAGTGTGGGTCTGCGAGTATCTTGCCCAGCTGGATGCCGGATGTCTCCATGTGAGCGGAAAATTGTTTCCCGTGCAGTCCTATGCCGAGGCGTGCCGCTCCCGCATCTGTTTCGAGCGTGCCGTTCATGGCGATGTTTTTGCCCAGTCCGCCCACTTCTCCTTTGAAGTTCACGTTGCCCAGGCGGTTCGCTGCTTCGGGTATGCTGATTTTCTGTCCTTTCAGGTTTCTGGAGATAAACTCGATGGTTCGTGCCGAAAGGCTTAGCTTTCCGACTTGTGCCGCCCAGCGAATGCCAGACGCCAACTTGTTCACCGATCCGCCCATATCCAAGTTCACGCTATGGTCTGCCGATGTCAGCGAGAGCGTGCTCACACGCAGTGAAGTGCTCGTGCCGGAGAATTTGGATGACAGATAAAGGGTGTTGTTGAAATTCTTGAACAGGGGCAGGAATGTGGATGCATCGGAAAGCGTTAGCCGCGACTGTTCAATCTCTCCGTTATACTGTAGGGAGGGGAGGGCGATTGAACCGTTGCGGAGTTCGTAGGAAGCGGAAAGTATTGGAATGAAGAGTTGGGAGTGGGGCAGGCGGAGGTTGAAGTCGCTGAGTTGTGCATGGCGGGTTCCTCCAGTCAGGCGGAACGACAGCTCACGCAAGTCGAGTCCTGCCGATTCTTTCATCGACAGGCGCTTGCAGTTCAGATTTAGTGAGTCGTTCGTCAGCCGGTTGAGGATGAGGTGCGCACTGATGCCGTTCGCATGGATATGTGCGGGATTGATCCTTCCCCTTGTCGGTGCAATGTCATATTGGTCATAGCTCACGGCGCTGTTGCGTATGATGAGCGAATGGATGTGCAGGTCGAGTGGTGTTTTCTGGCTTGTGGTGTCTTTGGAGGCAAGCGAGTCGAGCACGAACTGGAAGTTGGGCTTGGCGTCGGCACGCTCCTTGTAGAGTATCGCCTTGACTCCGAACAGCTGTGCCGAACTGATGGATATCCTTCCTGCAAGCAATGGTGTGGGTTCGGCACTCACGGAAAGTCGGGCGGCATGGAGCATCGTTTTCCCCTTTTGGTCGAGCATGGTCACATCGTCTATGACCAGTCTGTTGAGAAATCCCAAGTCTACGCGGCCTATTCTTACCTCTGTTCCCAGTTTCTCTCCTAAGGCATTTGCCACTTCGCGACCAATAAATCCCTGTATTGCCGGAATGTGAAGCAATACGATAATGATGGCATAGATGCTCACAAGCGTCCACACCACGATACGGATGATATGTCTTAAAGTCTTAATGTCGCTAAAAAATTTGACGCAAAGTTACTCAATTATTCTCTGATATCCCCTTCTTTTGTTCGTTATTTTTATGCCTCAACAACAAGCATTTGGTCTTCATTCATCAATTAATTAGAAAAATAATGCCGTTTTTCTTCGATTGTTACATATTAAAAGCGTATTTTTGTCCTCAAATAAGTCATGGTTATAAACCGCAGGAAGACTGGACAATAAATCGCATAATAAGACAGATGATACATCAGACTACATTCCGGCTCACGGCGAAACGTCGCGGATGCCACCTCATTACGAGGGAGGTGATGCAGCACCTCCCGTCGCCCCTGCCCAAGGCAGGACTGCTCCACCTATTTGTGCAGCACACCTCCTGTGCGCTCTCCATCAACGAAAACGCCGACCCCGACGTGCGCAACGACATGGAGAAGATTCTCAACCACATGGTGAGGGAGAACGAACCTTATTACGACCACACCCTCGAAGGTGCCGACGATATGCCTGCCCACGCCAAGTGTTCGCTCTTCGGTGTGAGTCTCACCATTCCTATTACTGATGGCAGACTGAACCTCGGCACTTGGCAGGGCATCTACCTCTGCGAGTTTCGCGACTATGGAGGGGATAGGAAGATTGTGGCAACGATTTACGAATGATTTGATGATGCCTACACGCAAACCTATGCGAATCCGTCCCTGCCTATTCCTCCACCAAGCGTTTCCAGAGTCATTATCTGGAATGTCTCTGC
>CAVJZZ010000114.1:0-6122 GCA_963654295.1 Lachnospiraceae bacterium
GTTAAACCCTGATTTGGTGATTTGTCATTTAGATGCCAAAGCTTCGATGCAGATAGACCTCACAATTAATAAGGGTCGCGGCTACGTCACTGCTGACGAGAACCGCGCGTTCTGCACCGATGTCAACGTAATTCCAATCGATTCTATCTACACCCCAATCCGTAATGTGAAGTACGCTGTTGAACCCTATCGTGTTGAACAGAAGACCGACTACGACAAGTTGGTTATCGAAGTCACAACGGATGGTTCCATCAGTCCGAAGGACGCACTGAAGGAAGCTGCCAAGATACTGATTTATCACTTCATGCTCTTCTCCGACGAGAAGATCACCCTTGAGAGCCCCGAACAGGAAGGCAATCAGGAGTTTGATGAAGAGGTATTGCACATGCGCCAGTTGCTCAAGACTCGTCTCGTAGACATGAACCTCAGTGTTCGTGCCCTCAACTGCCTCAAGGCCGCTGATGTCGAGACTTTGGGTGATTTGGTACAGTACAACAAGACAGATCTCCTCAAGTTCCGCAACTTCGGTAAGAAATCGCTTTCTGAGCTTGATGATTTGCTCGAAGGTCTGAATCTTACTTTTGGAACCGATATTTCTAAGTATAAATTAGATAAAGAATAAACAAAAATGAGACATAATAAGAAATTCAACCATCTGGGTCGTACTGCATCTCATCGTGATGCCATGCTCGCTAACATGGCCATCTCCCTGATTATGCACAAAAGAATCACTACGACCCTCGCCAAGGCTAAGGCCTTGAAGAAGTATGTAGAGCCCCTGATTACACGCTCTAAAGAGGATACAACAAACTCTCGTCGTGTAGTATTCCGTTACTTGCAGAACAAGTATGCTGTGACAGAACTCTTCAAAGAAATCTCTACAAAGGTGGCTGATCGTCCGGGTGGCTACACTCGTATCATCAAGCTCGGTTTCCGTCAGGGTGATGCAGCACAGGTTTGCTTCATCGAGCTTGTAGACTTCGATGAGAACATGGCTAAGGCTCCTAAGGCTGCCAAGAAGACTCGTCGTAGCCGCAGTGCCAAGAAGGCAGAGGTTGCTGCTCCTGTAGCAGAGGCTCCCGCAACTGAGGCACCTGCAGAGGAAGCACCTAAGGCTGAATAATCAGATCAAAGTATATCTCTATCATACGCCTTCATCCGTTGAGGATGGAGGCGTTTTTAATAACCATAAAACATAAGACAATGAACAACAAGATGATCTCTCGGCTTATTTCCATGATGATGGTTATGGCCGGATTTATGCTCACTTCGTGTGGCGGTGATGATGACGGCGATCCTACAACATCCGGTGCAACGACAGCTACTGCCGAGCCCGTGCTTTGCATCCAGAGCGAAATGCTTGAATACTTTGACATTACCTGCACCATCGATGGTGAGGCAGTTGCCTTGACAAAGGACAACACCTACAACACCACTTACACTCCGTTTGGAGGTTTTCCTCAGTCGGTTTGCCGCTATCAAGCAGCGTCCAAGCAGTACAAGAAATTTCCTGCCACGATGACCTTGACGGCGCAGTGCAAGGTGAAGGATGGCGTCAACCTCAAGAACATGGAAGAGCTCACCTATCTCTTCTATGTGGATATCATTCCAAGCAACAATAATGGCGACAAGTTCTCTACTTATAACCGCAATCCCGGTGCTTTCCATTCCTATGATGGTCTTAGGTTGAAGGATATGACGGCTGACAAGTTGGACAAATTCGTGAAAAGCATTGAGAACGTTACGTTGACTACCACCGCTCAGTTCGACAATGCCAACAGTGCCGTAGTCAAGTGATGGATGTTATAACCCACTAAGAAAGGAAGCTAAGATGAAGAAATATTTGACCCTGTTGTGCGTACTTTTTGTCGCACTTGTTGGCACTACGCTTGTGTCGTGCAGTGATGACGATGATGTGGAACCCCAGGTGGTTTCTTTTAGTTGTGAACCCAACGATGCGCTCCTTGCCATTGCCAACCTCACCGTCAGTTATACAGATGCGAATGGTGATACGAAGACAGAGGCTCTCACCGGTCCCTTCTCAAAGCGGATTACCATCAAGAAGTTCCCTGCTGAAGGAGCCTTTAAGGTGCGTGCCACGCTCAAGGAGTATACGGGTGTGGGCACCTCGCCGAAGTTGACTTACTCTTATTCACATTCCATCTTCACCGAGTCAAACTCCATCATGAAGATGATGATACAGTCGCAAAGTGAGATAGATGACCTCATCAGTAAGATCAACCAGACCTCTTGGGATTGGAGTTTTACTTCAGACGGCACATCAATGAAGTAAAGTTCAGACACCTTTTATGACAAGAATAACGTGGACGCTTTGTCTTCTACCCATGGTGGAATGGCGAAGCGTCTTTGTTTTTATGAAAAGCAATGTTGTAGGTATCTCTTTTGGCGCTTTGTATTCCATGCAGGGATCTAAGGCTGATGATGTGAAATTAAATTTGGATTACATCAACATTCCTATTCTTGCCAATTTCTATGTTGCCAAGGGTTTTGCCCTGAAGGCAGGTATTCAGCCCGCATTCAATGTGAGCAACAAGGTGAAATCTGATGGCGTTTCTGTGGATTGGAATGAGTATATGGGAGGAACAGATGCCGAAATCAAGACATTTGATTTCTCTATCCCTGTAGGTGCATCTTACGAGATTTCAGACTTCGTCATTGATGCTCGCTACAATTTCGGTCTGACCAAGGTTGCCAAGGCATTTGACAGCAAGAACTCAGTATTCCAGCTCACTGTAGGCTATAAGTTTGATCTTTAATTATTCGATGCTTGTCGCCCTTTGTTGACAGGCATTATTTGAAAATATACTCCGAGACTGCCCAAGAGGGTTAGTCTCGGAGTTTTTTTAGTAGTTGCAGCGTCCCCGCTGCATCCCCTGCGCTTGTCAGGATAGGTTGACACGCCATTCATATGCGCTGGGTCGACGCGGGGGCGCGTCGACTACTATGATAATAACTGCGATTGGGAGTGGGGATAACTGCCTGAAAAAAGACGCTTAGTCTCCCTCCCAGTACCAGTTAAGTATCACTGCAGTACCGGCTATATGAAACTCCAGTACCGGTTAACCGGTACTGGAGTTTCATATAGCCGGTACTGGAATCGGTACTGAACGTGTTGCTTCTTTATGCAATCTTCATGTCTTTTCTTGCTCTTATTCCATATTATCCGTAACTTTGTAGCGCAAGAAATACACGCATATAAGAATATGAACGAACAAAAACGTTACAATGGCGGACTCTCCGATGCCCAGGTGTCGGAAAGTCGCCGGCTACATGGTGCTAACGTGCTGACACCCCCAGTCAAGACCCCTTTGTGGAAACTCTTCCTACAGAACTTCAAGGATCCCCTTATCGTTATCCTCCTGGTGGCGGGCGTCTTGTCGGTGCTTATCTCATGCTATGAATATTGGGGACTCGGCGAAGCGCTTACGGTATTCTTTGAGCCCGTGGGCATCTTCGTGGCGATTCTCCTTGCCACTGGACTCTCTTTCTACTTCGAGCAGAAGGCTGCCGGCGAGTTCGCCATTCTCAACAAGGTGAACGACGACGAACCTGTCGAGGTGATCAGAAACGGAAATACCACCACTGTGCCGCGCAAAGACGTGGTGGTGGGCGACATCGTGGTGCTCAATACCGGCGAGGAAGTGCCTGCCGACGGCGAACTGCTGGAGGCGGTAGCCCTCAATGTCGACGAGTCTTCGCTGACAGGCGAGCCCCTTTGCCACAAGAGCATCGACGAGAAAGACTTCCGCAAGGAAGACACCTATCCCACTAACCATGTGCTGAAAGGCACCAAGGTGATGGAGGGCCACGGCGTGTTCCGGGTGCTCCATGTGGGCGACCATACTGAGAATGGAAAAGTGTTTGTGGCTGCCCAGATAGACAACAGCGTGAAGACACCGCTCAACGAACAGCTCGACCGCCTCGGCAAACTCATTTCCAAAGCCAGCTATGCTGTCGGTCTGGTCATCGTCATTGGGCGTATCATGTTCTATCTGCTCCACACTACAGGCTTCGACGGCATGGCTTTTCTCACCTATTTCCTCCAGACCATCATGATTGCCGTCACCCTCGTGGTTTGCTCCGTGCCCGAAGGACTGCCCATGGCAGTGACCTTGAGTCTGGCGTTCAGTATGCGCAAAATGCTCAAGACCAACAACCTCGTGCGCAAGATGCACGCCTGCGAGACCATGGGTGCCACCACCGTCATCTGTACCGACAAGACCGGCACGCTCACGCAGAACCAGATGCGCGTGCACGAAACCACCTTCTCCAGTCTGATGCAGTCTGCCGACATGGCGCAGCTGATCGACGAAGGTGTGGCGGTCAACTCCACCGCCTCGCTCGACTTCTCGGGCGACAAGCCTCAGGTGCTCGGCAACCCCACAGAGGGCGCCTTGCTCTTGTGGCTCAATGACCGTGGCAAGGACTACCGCTCGCTGAAGGCTGACGCCGAGGTGATCGGCGAGATACCATTCTCTACCGAGCGCAAGTATATGGCTACGCTGGTGCGCTCGGCTGCCCTGCCGGGCAAGAAAGTACTCTATGTGAAGGGTGCGCCCGAAATTGTGCTCGGCATGTGCTGTGATGTGGTTGGCGGTACATCCCGTGAGGAAATCGACCGCCAACTGTTGGGCTATCAGAACCAGGCCATGCGCACCTTGGGCTTTGCCTATCAAGTGATCGAAGACGGTGTCAATGCCCTTGGTGACGGACATATCGAAGCCGACCGGCTCTCTTTCATCGGCATCGTCGCCATCTCAGATCCTGTGCGGGCAGAGGTACCTGCCGCCGTGGCAGAATGTCGCCAGGCAGGCATTGCCATCAAGATTGTGACGGGCGACACCCCGGCTACCGCCAAGGAGATAGCCCGCCAGATTGGCTTGTGGCAAGACTCCGACACGGCAGATGCCATCATCACTGGTCCCGACTTCGCAGCCTTGTCTGACGACGAACTGCTGCAGCGCGTGGAGCATATCAAGATTATCTCGCGTGCCCGCCCGATGGACAAGAAACGGTTGGTAGAGACCCTGCAGCGCCGTGGCCATGTGGTGGCAGTGACGGGCGACGGCACCAACGACGCGCCAGCCCTCAAGGCAGCCCAGGTGGGCTTGTCTATGGGCGACGGCACTTCCGTTGCCAAGGAAGCCTCCGATATCACCATCATCGACAATTCGTTCTCCAGCATCGGCAGGGCCGTGATGTGGGGGCGCTCGCTCTATCAGAACCTGCAACGCTTCATCATGTTCCAGATGACCGTCAATGTGGTGGCGTGCCTCACGGTGATGGCAGGTGCCTTCATGGGCACACAGTCGCCGCTCACGGTGACACAGATGCTGTGGGTGAACCTCATCATGGATACCTTTGCCGCCATGGCTCTGTCCGTGTTGCCGCCCACCGAGCGTGTCATGCACGACAAGCCGCGCGACCGCAAGGCGTTTATCATCAACAAATATATGACGTGGAACATTGTCGGGGTGGGGGGATTGTTCTTCCTCCTGCTGTTCGGCTTGCTCTATGTGTTCGACCATACCGACCTCCACAGCCTCGCAGACATCGCTTCCCTCTCGCTCGGTGAGGACAACGGTCTGTCGCCCTACGAACTGAGTTTGTTCTTCACCCTGTTTGTGATGATCCAGTTCTGGAATATGTTCAACGCCCGTGCCTTCGAGACGGGGCGCAGCGCATTCCATTTCAAAGGCTGCCGTGGCTTTTGTATCATCGCGCTCTGCATCCTGTTTGGTCAGATCCTCATCGTGCAGGTGGGTGGACCGATGTTCAATGTGGTGCCGCTGAAGCTGATGGATTGGGTTATCATCGTTGCTGCCACCTCTGTGGTGTTGTGGATAGGCGAGCTCATCCGCCTATTCACCAAGTAGACACTAAGCACATCAATGCGAAAGAGCCGCAAAGAAATATTTCTTTGCGGCTCTTTCGTTGTGAAGAGGAGGAGACTCGAACTCCCACGAAGCAATTTTCACTACCCCCTCAAAGTAGCGCGTCTACCAATTCCGCCACCTCTCCAACTAAAGGGGAATATCAGAAAATAGTGCCCAGAACAGGACTCGAACCTGCACGTCGTGAAACACACGCACCTGAAACGT
>CAVJZZ010000115.1:0-5932 GCA_963654295.1 Lachnospiraceae bacterium
GTAATGTTAGGAGCTTTATTGTGTTTAGCTATCCACACGCTTTTGCAGGTGACCCTGAAGACAATACGAAATATATTTTGCATTGTCTTCAATTTACACTACCTTTGCATCTATATAGCACTCAATAATCATAAAATCAATTCACATGAAACCAACATTATTGCTTCTCGCTGCCGGCATGGGCAGCCGCTATGGAGGATTGAAACAACTGGACGGACTGGGTCCCAACGGTGAAACCATCATGGATTATTCTATCTACGATGCCATCAAAGCCGGGTTCGGAAAGATTGTCTTCATCATCCGCAAGGACTTCGAAAACGACTTCCGTGAAAAGATACTCAGCAAATACGAGGGTCACATCCCCGCTGAACTTTGCTTTCAAAGCCTCGACGCACTGCCCGAAGGGTTCACTTGCCCGGCAGACCGCGTAAAGCCTTGGGGTACCAACCACGCTGTATTGATGGCCAAAGATGTCATCAAGGAACCTTTCCTCGTCATCAACTGCGACGATTTCTACAACAGGGATGCCTTCATGGTCATCGGCAAATTCCTTTCCGAGCTTCCTGAGGGAAGCAAGAACCGCTATGCCATGGTAGGTTTCCGCGTAGGAAATACGCTGTCGGACAACGGTACGGTGGCACGCGGCATCTGCTCCAAAGATGCCGACGAGAACTTGACCACTGTCGTTGAGCGCACAGAGATCATGCGTGTCGACGGCAAGGTGAGCTACAAGGACGAAGCCGGCAAGTGGGTTGCCGTGGAAGACAACACTCCCGTATCGATGAACATGTGGGGATTCACACCCGACTACTTCGATTACAGCGAAGCCTACTTCAAAGAATTCCTCTCCGACCCGAAGAACATGGAAAACCTCAAAGCTGAATTCTTCATCCCTCTGATGGTCAACAAGCTCATCAACGAAGGCACCGCCTCCGTCAAAGTACTCGACACCACGAGCAAATGGTTCGGTGTGACCTATGCCGCCGACCGTCAGGATGTGGTCGACAAGATACAAAGCCTCATTGATGCAGGCGTATATCCCAACAAACTTTTCTAACAACACGTGAAGATTGAAAGCCTCCATTGCGCTTTCAATCTTCACTTTCATCCATTTCTATGAATCTCGATATTCTTTCACAAGAAGAACTTTCTACCCTCAGAAGCCTCGTCGACGCTTCACTGAACATTGCCATCTGCTGCCATAAAAGTCCTGACGGCGATGCCATCGGATCTTCACTGGCATGGGCAAACTATCTGAAGACAAAAGGGAAAAACGTGCGGATAACGATTCCTGATGCGTGCCCCGACTTCCTGCAGTGGCTGCCAGAATTTGCGCAGACCGTCATACGCTTCGACAAGCACCCCGACGAAGTGCAGCAAATCTTCGGCCATGCCGACATGATACTGTGCCTCGACTTCAACGAGGCACACCGTCTTGAAGACATGTGTTCCGTGCTCGAATCGGCACAAGCGCCCAAGGTGCTCGTCGACCACCACATCGGACCCGACATACCCGATGCACGTCTCGTCCTGTCACACGACGAGATGTCATCCACATGCGAGCTCACCTTCCGCATTCTCTGGCAGATGGGCGAGTTTGAGTCCATGACCCAGCAATGTGCCATCGACCTTTACTGCGGCATGATGACCGACACCGGAGGGTTCACCTACAACTCCAACCGCCCCGAGATATTCCTTATCATCAGTCATTTGCTGGAGAAAGGCGTAGACAAAGACGAAATCTACAACCGCGTGAATCACAACTACAGTACGTGGTGTCTGCGCATGCGCGGGTATATGATGATGCAGAAACTCAACGTATATGAAGACCTGCATGCCTCCTACTTCACCCTGACGCGCGAGGAGATGCAGCGTTTCCACTACATCAAAGGCGATGCCGAAGGGTTGGTCAACGAGCCTCTGAAGATCAAGGGACTGAAGTTGTCCATCTATCTGCGTGAAGACACCGTGAAAGACAACCTCATCTTCGTGAGCTTACGTTCCAGTTGCGGTTTCCATTGCAAGCAAGTGGCAGAACGTTTCTTCAACGGAGGAGGTCATGCCGATGCAGCCGGCGGCAAACTGCACTGTTCGATGGACGAGGCTAAAGAGGTGGCAAAAAAGGCCATCAAGTACTTTGCCGAAGAACTGAAAGCATAGGCAGACGCCTCCAGTACCTGTTCTCCGCCATCCGACAAGCGTAAAAAAACAATAAAATCCT
Source organism: Lachnospiraceae bacterium (assembly GCA_963654295.1). GTDB lineage: Bacteria > Bacteroidota > Bacteroidia > Bacteroidales > Bacteroidaceae > Prevotella. Next base: position 2,222 of record CAVJZZ010000115.1, read on the forward strand.
ATACGCCTGTTCGGGTTTGTCAATATAAATAGGTAACTTTGCCCTGATATTTATAAACACGAAAGATGAGAAAAATACAATTTGCCATCATGGCACTCCTTTCCTTACTGGTCTTTTCCGCTTGTAGCGACAGCGAGACATACGCAGACCAGAAAAAGAAAGAGCGTTCGGCGATTGCGCAGTATATCGCGGAAAACAAGATCAACACCATCTCTGAAACAGTCTTTGCCCAGCAAGGCTATACCACCGATGTATCGAAAAACCAATATGTGCTGCTCGACCAGTCGGGTGTCTATATGCAGATTTGCAACGAAGGCTGCGGCGACAAGATAAAGAGCGGACAGAGCCTCACGGTCATCTGCCGCTATACAGAGGTGAACATCATGGAGGGTGACACCATCTCTACCAACATGATCCCCTACTACAGTTCGATGCCCGACTTGATGAACGTGACCAACACCAGCGGCTCGTTCACCGCCACATTCGACACAAGCAGCAGCGTGATGTACCGCACCTACAGCAGCACATCCGTACCTACAGGTTGGCTCGTGCCACTCAGCTACATCAATATCGGATATCCGAAAGCTGAAGGCGAGGAGATTGCCCACGTGAAGCTCATTGTTCCCCACTCGGCAGGACAGTCCTATGCAGCCCAATACGTGTACCCCTGCTTCTACGACATCACCTACCAAGCAGAACGATAAGGCAGTGCAACTGTGCACACCTTATTATATATATAGGATAAAGACAACAATACTCTGACATTCCACATCTGAGGTGTCAGAGTATTTAAATTTATAAACTATGACACTAATTAAATCTATCTCTGGCATCAGAGGCACCATCGGCGGACAGACGGGCGACACGCTCAACCCGCTGGATATCGTGAAGTTCACCACGGCTTATGCCTCCTTCATCCGCAAAAGCGGCAAATCCAAGTCAAACAGTATTGTTGTCGGTCGTGACGCACGCATCTCAGGAAGCATGGTTGACAAGATTGTGAGCGGAACCCTGATGGGCTGTGGATACGATGTTATCAATATCGGACTCGCCACCACACCTACTACCGAACTTGCCGTACGCATGTCGCAGTCTGCCGGCGGCATCATCATCACCGCCAGCCACAACCCTCGCCATTGGAACGCACTGAAGTTGCTCAACCAAGAAGGTGAATTCCTCACCAAGGACGACGGAAACGAAGTGCTCGCCATGGCAGAGAAAGAAGACTTCGAATATGCAGATGTAGACCATCTCGGACAATATACAGAAGACAACACCTACGACGAACGCCACGTAGAAAGCGTATTGGCGCTGAAACTTGTCAACACCGAAGCCATCAAGAAAGCCCATTTCAAGGTATGTGTCGACACCATCAACAGTGTGGGCGGCATCATCTTGCCCCGCCTGCTCAAGGCTTTGGGCGTGGAATATACCATCCTCAATGGTGAAGCCAACGGAGATTTCGCCCACAACCCGGAACCATTGGAGAAGAATCTCGGCGGCATCATGGATGCCATGAAACAGGGCGGATATGACCTCGGCATCGTGGTCGACCCCGACGTAGACCGCCTGGCATTCATCTGCGAAGACGGCAAGATGTTCGGCGAGGAATACACACTGGTCAGCGTAGCCGACTATGTGCTCAGCCACACGCCTGGCAATACGGTGAGCAACCTCAGCAGCACACGTGCACTCCGCGACGTGACCGAACAGTACGGAGGCGTTTACACCGCAGCTGCCGTAGGCGAGGTAAACGTGACTACCAAGATGAAAGCGGTCAACGCCGTCATCGGTGGCGAAGGCAACGGCGGTGTCATCTATCCTGAAAGCCATTATGGTCGTGATGCCCTCGTAGGCATTGCCCTGTTCCTGTCATCGTTGGCACACAAGGGATGCAAAGTGAGCGAGCTGCGTGCATCATTCCCCAACTATTTCATCGCCAAGAACCGCATTGACCTCACCCCTTCTACCGACGTAGATGCCATCCTGGAAAAGGTGAAGGAGATGTACAAGCAAGAAAAAATTACCGACATAGACGGCGTGAAGATTGACTTTGCAGACAAATGGGTACACTTGCGCAAGTCAAACACCGAACCCATCATCCGCGTCTACAGTGAGGCGCATACAATGGAAGAAGCCGATCAGCTCGGCAAACAAATCATGCAAGTTGTATACGATATGCAGTAAAATAAAAGAAAAGCATATACCAATATAGGTAGACTTATTTGAGTTGCCATGCTCAAATAAGTCTACCTATATTGGTATATGCTATTGCCGTTCTATTGCTCAAGACTGTCTTGTTTCATTAAGAAATCCAACAGCCCAATCGTCAGGATACCATTCTCATCACGCCATGGTTTGATGTCATCCTTTACAATGACCATCTTCTTGAACGAATCATTTATCCTAAGCAACGATGCCATTTCCTGTTTACGCTTGTCTTCATCGGGCAAAGCCAACGCCGACTGAATATAATATCTTTGGTTGCCTTCATTCACAACAAAGTCCACTTCAAGTTGCTTGCGTTTCCACTTGCCCTCTTCGTCAACAAAACGCTGCTCCACCATGCCGACATCAACCTTACAACCTCGGCGGCGCAACTCGTTGTATATGATATTCTCCATGATATGCGTTTCTTCCTGTTGCCGCAAACCCAACAGAGCATTTCTCAATCCAAGGTCAGAGAAATAATATTTGGCAAGACTGCCAATATATTTCTTCCCCTTGACATCATATCTTTCAGCCTTTTCTATCAAGAACGCATCTTGCATAAAACCCAAATAATTGTCAATGGTCGTGGAATCAATGTTTATTTTCTTTATACTCTTAAAAGTATTTGCCAATTTTGTCGGATTAGTCGGAGCCCCTATCCCTGAAGCTATAATCTTGACAAGTTCCTCAAACTCTGCCTTGTTTTTGATGCGCTGACGCTCCAGAATATCTATCAGATAAACACTCTCAAACAAATGGTTGAGATAATCCAGCTTCTTTTTCTCTGTTTCGAGAGACAATACATGTGGCAGCCCTCCATAGGTATAGTAGTCTTTCCATGCCTCAGCAGGAGTCTGTCCTGTGCCCTCGCAATACTCAGAAAGAGAAAGAGGATAAAGATGGATCTCATCTCCTCGCCCACGAAACTCCGTAATGATGTCGCTTGACAGGAATTTTGAATTGCTTCCCGTCACATAAACATCGGCATTGTCGATGCGTAGCAAACTGTTGAGCACCTCCTCAAATCGAGGAACGAGTTGTACCTCATCCAACAGAATGTAATACAAATCATCATCTGTCATCATCGACTTGATAGATTTGTACAGCGATAGAGGCTCGCGCAGCTCCGCATTTTCAATGTCATCAAGAGCAATCTGTATGATGTGGTCAGGATCCACTCCTGTTTTGAGCAAATACTGCCTGAACAATTTGAAGAGAAGAAACGACTTGCCACAGCGTCTGATGCCCGTCACAATCTTTATCAGACCGTTTTGCTTGCCATCTATCAGTTGCTGTAAATAGAAATCTCTGTTTATTTGCATAGCCTTACATTCTTACACGGATTTTTTGGCAATATTGCCACTTTTTCCGTGCAAAGATAGTGCTTTTATGCCATTATGAGACAAATCTACGCGGAAAAAGTGGCAATATTGCCACTTTTTCCGCGTCACCTGCAAAAGCGTGTGGATTAAGCAAAAATCTTGGCTAGTCTAAAGAGGA
>CAVJZZ010000116.1:0-5707 GCA_963654295.1 Lachnospiraceae bacterium
TAATGTTAGGAGCTTTATTGTGTTTAGCTATCCACACGCTTTTGCAGGTGACCCACTTTTTCTTTTATCTTCACCTATAAAAAGAGGAATTATTCCGTCTATTTATGGGTCATTTTAAGGAATTATTCCGTCTGTTAATAGGTCGTTTTGAGGAATTATTTCTTCAGCAGACGGTCGATCTCGTCAAACTCCTTGCCCATATTCAGATTGAGGTAAATCGTATAGAGCACCGATGCCCACTTCTGCTTCTGGTCGGGAGCCAGCTGCCGGTAGCGTTCCATATAGGGACGGCTCTTGGTGTAGTTTTCGGTTATCTTCTTGCGCACTGCCGCACTCTGCGCCACCTTGTCGAGTTCGATCGCCTTGTTGAAATATGCCAGTCCGAGATTGAAGTAGGCATCCGAGAGCGAGTCGTTCTCGGCAAGCAACTGCTTGCAGATGTCTATGCAGGCGTCATACTTCCCGGTGTTGAGCAGCACAGTGCTCTTGGTGAACCGATAGAGCGTGTCGGTGCTGTCGATGGCAAGTGCGCGGTTGACCACTGCCATTGCCGAATCCTGCATGTCGCGCTCACTATAGTAGTCGATGAGATGGGGGAAGAAGAACGGGAAGGTGGGATAACTCTCGAATCCTTCGCGCAAAGCGTTCACATAACCTGCCGTGTCGCCTTTCTGCTTCAGCATCTCACACTTGAACTGCAGCAGAAAGTCGCGCTTCGTCGAGTCGCCCATCGCCAGGTCGAGATACTTGCCCGTCTTCGCCACGTTATTTTCCTTATAACCGCAATAGGATGCCCAATAAGCGGCCTGCGGCAAGTTCTTGTCGTTTTCTTGATACGCATAGTCTGTGAACAGCGGCTGGCGGGCACAGTCGATGTAGGCATCAAAGAAATCGAAAGCGCGCGAATAGTTCTTCTTGTTGATGAAATAAGCACCGCCATTGTAGAGGTTGGGGCGATAGGTGTTGAGATATTCGGCATGTCCTTTTCTGTATTTCAGCTTCACCACACCCTTTCCGTCGGGCATGGCGTCGACCGAATCCATCTGTTCGAGCACCGAAAACATCTTGTAGGTGGCATTGAACAGTGCCGCCGTGTCGTATTGCTGCTTCAGGTATAGTTTCTCATTGCCTTGGTCATACTGTGCCTTGACCGCTTCAAACCGTGTGGTCCATATCTTCATATTGGTTCTGTTGGCGGAATCTGCCAACAGGTCTGCCATCAACTTCTCTGCCTTGTCAAGGTTGTTGCCGCTCTTGATATAATCGCGTGCCTGGGTAATCTGCTTCTTCTGCGCATGAAGTGGAAGGAGCATGACAAGGAACAGAACGACAACGGGAAAACGAAATCTATACATCGCGTTATTGAATACAACATTAAAAACCGGATACGCGTCCGGAAAACAAAGAAAAGAGTTGAGGGAGATTGCCTCCGCACAGGAAAGCAATCTCCGACAACCCTGTTAAATCAGAATGGTTGATTATTTGGTCAAAGCCTCAGCCTCCTTGGTCAACGGATCGTTGGCACCGAGGAGCTTGTAGTAGCAGCGATAGAGCGCATATGCCCAGTTGGACTGCTCGCGGTTGGGGTCAAGGCTCTTTGCCTTCTCCAGATAGGTTCTTGCCTCTTCAAACACTGGTTTGATCTGTGCCTCGGCAGCAGCGCTGATGCGACCGGTCTTGCCTGCGGCACGGTCTTCAGCCTTCTGTGCACGGTCGAACAAACAAGCACCCAGGAATGCGTTTACCTGTGGGTTGTCCGGCTTCACCTCAAGAGCACTTTTGAAGGAAGCGATGGCTTCTTCCAACTTCTGTGCGATCATCTGGTTCTGACCCTTCAGAGCCAAAGCTGTGAAGTTCTTGGGATCCTGTGCGAGTTTGTCCTCGATGAGCTTGTTGGCAGCATCCTCGTTCTTGAATGAAGAATAAAGACCGATGAGCGTACCGAACAGCATCTCGTTGTTGGGATCCTTGTCATAGAGTGCCTTCACCTTCTCTGCGTAAGCCACAGAGTCGGCGTGGTTGCTCAACTGAGCCTGCATGGTAGCGAGCTGGATATTGAATGCGTCCTTGCCGTGGTCTTTGTCGTTCACAGCCATGCCGGCATACTTCTCTGCGTTCTTGTAGTCCTTAGCCTGGTAAGCATAGATGGCAGCATAGTAGGCAATCTGTGTGAGGTTCTCGTCTTTTGCCTTGGCAGCCTGCTCTGCAAACATCGGGAAGGATGCAGACTCTACATAGTAAGCGAGGTTCTTGTAAGCCAATGCGTCGTTGTGTGAATTCTGGAAGTGCACACCTCCGTTGATGAGATGAGGACGATAGCCATAAAGCTTTTCGCCAAGACCTGTGAACTTAGGCTTTACCTTACCCTTGTCGTTCTCCATCTGGTCATACTTGTAGCACTCCACACCGTCGGCAATGGCATTGTAGACAGCGTTGTAGAGACCCGTCGTGTCATAAGGAGTAGACTTGCTGTCCTTCTTGAGCTGGCGGTCCATCTGGTTCTGTGTCTCGATGGCCTGCTCCTTGGTGATCTTGTCCATGGCGAGGTCTATGAGATAGTTGTAACACTTGGCCTTCTGCTCTGCTGAAAGCGAGCCGAGGTTGTCTTTCAAAATCTTTTCTGCTTCAGCATAGTCCTTCACTTTGGACATCTGCTTGAATGCATCCTGTGCAAAGGCTGTTGATGCTGTTGCCACCAACATTGCCGCAATCATCATTTTTTTCATATTCCTGTAATATTAGTTATGTTCTTTGATGATGTGGGCGGACATCGATGTCCGCCCACACTCGGTGTTATTCTTCTGTAGGTTCTTCGGGTGTATTGTCTTCGTCATCTCCTGCGGGCACGTCTGCCACGGTGTCCTTGCGGATTGCCTCGCTGGTCTGTTCCCATTCCTTGCGGCTTTCCTCCTCGGCAGTAGTTTCCTGCTCCGAACTCATCACCTTGCATACGCTGGCAATCACATCGTTCTTCTTGGTGAGATTGATGAGGCGCACGCCCTGTGTGGCACGTCCCATCACGCGGCAGTCTGCCACGGCAAGACGGATCACGATGCCGCTCTTGTTGATGATCATCAGGTCGTTGTCGTCGGTCACGGTCTTGATGGCCACAAGACGTCCGGTCTTGTCGGTGATGTTCATGGTCTTCACACCCTTGCCGCCACGGTTGGTCTTGCGGTAATCGTCGACAAGCGAGCGCTTGCCGTAGCCATTCTCGCTGACCACCATCACGCTTTCTGTCTGTGCATCGTTCACGACAATCATGCCGACCACTTCATCGTCGCCCTCGTCAAGCTTCATGCCTCGCACACCAGTAGACACACGTCCCATCGTACGCACTGCTCCTTCGTCGAAGCGCACTGCACGTCCGTTACGGTCTGCCAGGATGAGTTCGTTATGACCATTGGTCAAGCGTACGTCTACCACTTCGTCGCCCTCGACAATATTGATGGCGTTCACGCCGTTGGCACGCGGACGGGAATAAGCCTCCAGACATGTCTTCTTCACCACGCCCTTCTTGGTGGCGAACACCACATAGTGGCTGTTGAGGAATTCGGTGTCGTTGATGCTCGTCAGTCGCAGGAAGGCGTTGACGCTGTCGTCGGCTTCGATGTTGAGCATGTTCTGGATGGCACGGCCCTTGGAGTTCTTCGCCCCTTCGGGTATCTCGTAGCACTTGAGCCAGTAGCAACGTCCCTTCTTGGTAAAGAAGAGCATCGTGTTGTGCATCGTGGCAGGATAGATGTATTCGGTGAAGTCCTGGTCGCGGGTGTGAGCACCCTTTGAACCGACACCGCCACGGGCCTGCTCGCGGAATTCACTCAGCGGCGTGCGCTTGATATAGCCGAGATGGCTCACCGTGATGACCACAGGGTCGTTGGGATAGAAGTCTTCGGGATTGAATTCCTCGCTCGAATACTTGATCTCGGTGCGACGTGCGTCACCGTATTTCTCCTTCACCTCGTTGAGTTCATCCTTCATCACCTTCTTGCAGAGTTCTGGATCGGCAAGGATCTGCTCCAAGTAGGCGATGGTCTTCTCCAGTTCTTCGTATTCTGCGTGCAACTGGTCCATGCGCAGACCTGTCAACTGCGACAGGCGCATGTCTACGATGGCCTTGCTCTGTATCTCGTCAAGCTCGAAGCGCTGCTCCAAGTTGCGCTGTGCATCGGCAGGTGTCTTCGAAGCGCGGATGATGTGCACCACCTCGTCGATATTGTCGCAGGCGATGATCAATCCTTCGAGGATGTGGGCACGTTCCTGTGCCTTCTTCAGTTCGTATTTGGTGCGGCGGATGGTCACGTCATGACGGTGCTCCACGAAATACTTCACACAGTCTTTCAGACTCAACAGACGTGGACGTCCCTTCACAAGGGCGATGCAGTTCACGGAGAACGAGCTTTGCAAGGCTGTCATCTTGAAGAGCTTGTTCAGGATGACGTTCGCATTGGCATCGCGCTTCACGTCTACCACGATGCGCATGCCTTGACGGCCGGTCTCGTCGTTGACGTTCGAGATGCCGTCGAGCTTGCCTTCCTTCACGAGTTCGGCGATATACTCGATGAGCTGTGCCTTGTTCACACCGTAAGGAATCTCGGTCACCACAATCTTGTCATGGCTTTCACCGGTCTCGATTTCTGCCTTGGCACGAAGCACGATACGACCCTTTCCGGTTTCGTAGGCGTCTTTCACGCCCTGTATGCCATAGATATAGGCGCCGGTAGGGAAATCTGGAGCCTTGATGTGCTGCATCAGACCATCGGTGTCGATGTCGGGATTGTCGATATAGGCACAGCAGCCGTCGATCACCTCGCCCAAGTTATGGGTCGGGATGTTGGTAGCCATACCCACGGCAATACCGTTGCCGCCATTGACAAGCAGGTTGGGCACCTTGGTAGGCATCACCGACGGCTCCACGAGCGAGTCGTCGAAGTTGTTCACCATATCCACCGTGTCCTTGTCGAGGTCGTCCATGATATGCTCGCCCATCTTGCTGAGTCGACATTCAGTGTAACGCATGGCAGCAGGAGAGTCACCGTCGACAGAACCGAAGTTTCCCTGTCCGTCTACGAGCGTGTAGCGCATGTTCCAGTTCTGTCCCATACGTACCAGTGCGCCATAGACCGAGCTGTCGCCGTGAGGATGATATTTACCGAGCACCTCACCTACCACACGTGCACATTTCTTGTATGGATTGGTACTCGTATTGCCGATACCGATCATACCGTAGAGGATACGACGGTGTACGGGCTTGAATCCGTCACGCACATCCGGGAGAGCACGCGCCACAATCACCGACATGGAATAGTCGATGTATGACGATTTCATCTCTTCCTCGATGTTAATCTTCATGATCCTGTCTTGATCAATTGTCTGATTTTCGTCCATTAATTATCTTTGTTTTGTCATTAAAAATCGTGCTAAAGGCTGTTTATTTTCGCTCTAAGCGATTTAGCCCCTATTATTTCAAGGTGCTAAATTACCCATTTTTTTCCACATAAAACGCCTTAGAGGGAAAAAGATTGCGTTTTTTATATGTTTTTCAGAAATGCAAAGCCCTATGATGTAGCAATGGACAGCTTCACCATAGGGCTTAAATAGGAACACACGCATGTGCACTTTAAAATGAGTATAGCCTCGAGGGCGGATGAGGTACTAAAGTTTCCCACCCTTAAATAAAAGGCTAAAAATAACAGTTTCTCAAAAA
>CAVJZZ010000117.1:0-5657 GCA_963654295.1 Lachnospiraceae bacterium
ACCAGACACCCGAGGGCGAGGCACAGCGCGACGACGAGAACTACTTCTACGTAGGTTGCTGGGAATATCAGGGCAACGACGACACCGCTCCTGAACTCATCAAGGAACCGCTCCACTACGAGGCTATCAAGGTTCAGACACGTAACTACAAGAACTAAATTATTTAAAGGAAAATCAAGATGGAAAACAATATAAGTTTCACACTTAAGGTATGGCGTCAGAACGGCCCCAAGGCAGAGGGTCACTTTGACACATTCGAAATGAAGGACATTCCTACCGATACTTCTTTCCTCGAAATGCTCGACATCCTGAACGAGCAGCTCATCGAAGAGGGCAAGGAGCCGTTCGTGTTCGACCACGATTGCCGTGAGGGTATCTGCGGCATGTGCTCGCTCTATATCAATGGTCACCCACACGGACCCAACTCGGGTGCCACCACTTGCCAGCTTTATATGCGCAAGTTCAACGACGGTGATGTGATCACCGTAGAGCCTTGGCGCTCGGCTGCATTCCCCGTGATCAAAGACTGCATGGTAGACCGCTCTGCATTCGACAAGATCATGCAGGCAGGCGGTTATGTGAGTGTCCGCACTGGTCAGCCACAAGATGCCAACGCCATTCTCATCCCCAAGGAGAATGCCGACGAGGCTATGGACTGTGCCACCTGTATCGGTTGCGGTTGCTGTGTGGCAGCTTGCAAAAACGGCTCGGCCATGCTCTTCGTCAGCTCCAAGGTGAGCCAGTTGGCACTCTTGCCACAGGGCCGTCCTGAGGCAGCAAAGCGTGCCAAGGCTATGATCATGAAGATGGAAGAACTGGGCTTCGGCAACTGCACCAACACTCGCGCTTGCGAGGCTGAGTGCCCGAAGAACGAGTCTATCTCCAACATCGCACGCCTGAACCGCGAATTCATCAAGGCCAAACTCGCAGACTAAGTTTAAGCGCAAGTTTGTGCAGACAACTTAATTTCTTTTTCATTTTTGTGCCGCTGCCCACAAGGTAGCGGCACTTTTTTGATTGTATTCATCGAACAAAAGCCATGATGACTATAGTAGTCGACGCGTCCCCGCGTCGACCCCGCGCATCAGATAGGCGTGCCTAGCATATCAACCAAGCACAAGGGCATCGGCGAGGGCGCCGTGCCTCCTACGGCAAGCTTATCTTAAAAGCATTTCTCAATGAGCCAACTTATATCATGAAGCTATAAGAAATCTCCGTTCCGTACTACGGAACGGACGTTCGCTTATTCGGAACGTGTATTCCAAAGTACGGAATGTGCGTTCCGTAGTACGGAACGGAGATTTTAGTTTACCTTCAAGCACAAAATCAAATAATCATGATTGGTAAGGAATATCCATTCTGTTGCGATATTCCTCGGGCGATTCCCGGTTTACCCTTGTGAACGCATTTGATGCAAAACCTACAGACATCACGCTCACCTTGGTTCCCGGCACGCTTAACAACACCTGGGCACACGCCATCACCGTCGACCCCGTGGTCACCACATCGTCTATCAGCACGATGTGCTTGCCCTTCAACGCCGCTTCATCACCCAGTGCGAAGGCGTGCGCCACGTTCTCCCGGCGGTCAGCCGTCGTCTTCCGCGTCTGGCTCTCGCTGAATTCCGTGCGCTTCAAGGCTTGCTGAATCACGGGCAATCCCGTCATGCCAGCCACGCCATGGGCAATGCGTTCGCTCTGGTTGTATCCTCGTTCGCTCTGACGGGCTTTCGTGAGTGGCACGGGCACTAATGCGTTAATGCCCTCGAAAAAGCCCTCAGGGGCAAATTCCGACGCTGTCATCTGTCCCAACGCCATGGCGATGTCGGGACGGTGGTGGTATTTCATGTGGTAGATGAGGTCGCTCACCTCCGAGTGGGCGTTGTAGAAAAAGAAAGCGGCACACCGCTCTATGGGGACAATACCCCAAAACAGGCGTGCCATCGGATTGTCATAGGGCGATTTCACATAGTTCGTGCGCGGCAGGTCGAGGTCACATTTCGCGCACAACAGTCCCTCCGTGGCTCCCAGCCTACCACCGCATACAGGGCAGAAGCGAGGAGCCACCAGGTCGATCAACCTGTGAAGCCAACTCACCCTCACGCTTCGTCCTCCCATTCCGGTTCATCGGTGTCGCATCCGTCGGTGTCAAGACATTGCTCGATGAGGTTCATCGTAAAGCCGCGCTGCAGGGCGAAGCGTATCAGCTTCATTCTCATCTCGTAGTCGGAAGACGCCTTCACTGTCTTGCGTTTCTGCCGTAGCAGCGGGCGCAGCGTGTCCAGATACATCTCCTCCTCGATGTCGTCGAGCACGGCGGCAGATATCTCTCGGGGGATGCGTTTCATATAGAGCGCTTGCTCCACCTTGCGGCGTCCCCATTTGTTGTATCTGATCTTGTCGCGGGCAAAGAAGCGGGTGTAGCGTTCGTCGTCCACATATTTTTCACGCTTCAGATAGTCGACAACGTGCGCCTGCACGTCGGGTTCTATTCCCCATCTGTCCATTCTGTCGGTCAGTTCCTTGGTGCAGTGTTCCGCCTTGGCGCATAGGGCGGCGAGGGTGGAGATGGCTTCCTGTTCGGTCTTGGGTGTGCGCATGGGTTATGGTTTTAGGGTGGCTTTCACGAATCGGGTCTTGCCGAACGGGTCGTCTCTGGTCTCCGTGTGGGCGAAACCTTCGGTGTGGAGCATGCTCAGGGTCTCCTTGAGATAGAGCGGATTGATTTCGAAGAAGAGCATGCCGCCGGACTTCAGGGCGTGGGAGGCATAGCGGGCGATGCTGGTGTAGAAGAGCAGGGGAGCGGTGTCGGGCACGAAGAGTGCCATGTGAGGCTCGTGTTCCAGCACGTTGCGTGCCATGTCTTTCTTCTCCTTGTCGCAGATGTAGGGCGGGTTGCTCACGATGATGTCCCACGTCTCTCGGTCTGTGGCGGGCGGGTTCAGTGCGTCTTGTGCCTTCACCCTCACGTCGGCTCCCAGCGTTTCGGCGTTCTTCGCTGCTGTCTGCAGGGCGATGGGCGACAGGTCCCACGCTTCCACGTCGGCATTTTCTATGTCGAGTGCCAGGGTTACGGCAATACATCCCGTGCCGGTGCCGATGTCGAGGATGCGCGTTTTGCCCGCTTCTTTTGCTTCTGACGCGCTTTTTGCATCTTCCGCGCACTGTCTCACCCATCCGCACAGTTCTTCCGTCTCGGGGCGCGGAATGAGCGTTCCCGGCGTCACGGTGAATGTCCTGCCGCAGAAGGTCTCCCTGCCCAGCACGTATTGCACGGGTTCTGCCTGCTCCAGTCGTGCGAAGATGGCGTCGAGCCGACTCTGTTCTTCCGCCGGCAGACGCTCCACCATGCCGCTCACGATGTCGGTCAGCGTCATGCCGTAGCCGTCTTCCAGCACCCTCCGTGTGATGGCTTGCGCCTCCCGCACGTCATAGGTGCCCTCCAGTCGGTGCCACAGTTCGTTGTATGTCATGTGTGAATCGTATTGTTTCTGTTGCAAAGGTAGCGTAATTGTGATGTCTATCCAAAAGAAAAAAAGGAAATCAAAGAGTGTTATGCAAATAAACCCTTATCTTTGCACGTCACTAAAACATGACGGAATGAACCAGCAACAGATAGACGAAATGTATATGCGCCGCTGCCTGCAACTGGCGCAGTGCGGTCGGCAGAACGCCAAACCTAACCCCATGGTGGGGGCTGTCATCGTGTGCGACGGACACATCATCGGTGAGGGTTATCATGTGCGCTGTGGCGAGGGCCACGCCGAAGTGAATGCCTTTGCTTCCGTGCGTCCTGAGGACGAGGCGAAGCTCTCGGGGGCTACCATCTATGTGAGCCTTGAACCTTGCTCGCATTTCGGTCGCACGCCACCCTGTGCCGACCTCATCGTCAGCAAGGGTGTGCGCCGTGCGGTGGTGGGGTGTGTGGATCCTTTTGCCCGCGTGCATGGCAGGGGCATACAGCGCTTGCGCGATGCTGGCATCGAGGTGACGGTAGGGGTGCTGGAGCATGAATGTCTGGCGCTCAACAGCCGCTTTGTCACCGTCAACACCCTTCATCGTCCTTACATCCTCCTCAAGTGGGCGCAGAGTGCCAACGGCTTCCTCGACGATTGCTTTGGTGCGGCGCAGCTCAGCACGCCGTTCACCAAGATGCTTGTTCACAAGCTCCGTGCCGAGAGTGATGCCATCCTTGTGGGACGCATCACTGATGAGCGCGAGCATCCGCAGCTCAACGTGAGGGAGTGGAGTGGGCATGATCCGCGCCGCATCGTGCTCTCTCATGCCGGCAGTCCTGCCTTGCCTCAGTTGTTGGCTGGTTTGCATGGCGAGGGTATCCAGTCGCTTCTCGTCGAGGGCGGTGCCAAGACGCTTCAGTCATTTCTTGATGCCGGTCTGTGGGATGAGATTCGCATCGAGACGGCTCCTTGCACTTTCGCTGCCGGCACCCCGGCTCCCCAACTGCCAACTTCGGTAGTTCTTGCCAGTCAGAATGTCTACGACGGCAATATCATCCGCACATTTTTCAAGCAAAGATAATATTGCTCTTCATCTGCGCAAAGGTCAACGCGGGGACGCGTCGACTACTATGCTGCGCTTGTATTATCGTTCAGAAATGCTTGTCATAGTAGGTGCAGCGTCCTCGCTGCATCCCCTAAGCTTGTCTGGAGTACTTGTCACGCCATTATCAATGCAAAAAAGGGGATGCCATCACGTCGTGCGTGAGAGGCATCCCCTTGACAATTAATTATTATGAATGAATGTTATTCCCCTTCCTCTTCCAAGAATTGCAAGAAGGCCTTGTTTGAGAGAATTTTCTTCTCGTCTGTGATTTCGCCATCCATATAATCCAATGACGCAGCAAGAATGGCTGACTCAATTTCTATCTTTGTTACCTCGATTTCGGGTGCTGTATATTTCTTCATAGTTTTGTTTGTTGTTTGGGTTGATGTATTTATTTGATGACTACCTTTTTGCCGTTGTGCACATAGATGCCCTTTGTGGGCTTCTCCACCTTCACGCCCTGCAGCGTGTAGTAGGCGCCGTTGGCTGACTGTGCTGCCTCGATGCTCTTGATGGCTGTGGCGGTGTTGTCGTCAAGGGCGAAGAAGTTGACGCTGGCGTACTCGCTGCTCACCTCCAGGTATGCTTTGGTTGTAGGGATTGTCACGGTTGTAGCCACCTTGGCAAAACCTACCTTGCCATCGTCTGTCTTGGTCAGGCAATACTGTGTGCCTGTAGCTGCGCTGCCTGTGCCGGGCTTGAGGTCGTTGTTTCCCAGTGCAGTGCCTGTTTCCGATGACACAGTGAACGCATAGCTGCCTTCCTCTGCGTTAACCAGCACAGCAGTATTTGCCGGCAACACCGTGCCTGCTGCCACTTCAGTGGTCGTAATGCCCGTTGCCCCAGCCTTCACGGCAAGCACCTTCACGTCTTCCGGCACCACCACCGCCTGCGTTGTCACTAATGTAGCATACTTGGCGTCGGTTACGGAAACTACTTCACCTACTTTTTGGATGTAGATGAGGTCAAGGCCTTGGGTATTGTTACCAGACTTTTGTATTCTTACTTCTGTTTCCTCGGTCACCGTGAATTCTTGTGTTCCTAAATTCCGCAACACTATAATTTAATATTTTTTATAAGCACCTGGACAACAAA
>CAVJZZ010000118.1:0-5444 GCA_963654295.1 Lachnospiraceae bacterium
TCTACATCTTCTCTACCAAGAATGGCTGCAACTTCATCAACTGGTGGCAACGTGTACTTTTCCGTTCTCGCAAGAACGAGATAGCTGCTCGTCCGATGACTCACCACACGAGCATCGTTACTTTCATGGAATTGAACATGATTCTTTGGACAAGTTATCTCTTGCTCATGTTCTGCTACGACAAGAACTTTCTCGGCGACCACCATCCTGTCACCTCGATTGTGGCAGCGGCTTGCTTGATAGGTAGCTTCTTCATCTTCAAGAAGCAGTTGCGCTTGAGTACTTGGGGAACAAATATCCGTATGGCTATCGCCACAGTCATCGTATTCTGGGTGCCAGTGGAAGTGCTCGGTCGCTTGAACTTTTTCAAGGAGATTTGGATTGAGCCTGAGAAGTACGCCACCCAGATGATTTGCATCCTCGTGGCATTCGTGGCATTACTCATCTACATCATGATAGCGGCAAGAAAGAAGAAAACACATGAGTAACAAGAAACTATATTGGTGGAAATCCATCGTGTCGATGGGTGTGATATTAGGAAGCATGCCCATCGTTCACTTGGTGGCACGAGTACTGAAAGACAACTATGACGGCACGCAACTGTTGGGTGCTGGCATGGCTGTGGGATTCGTTGGCATGATGATGGTGGTGGTCGGTGTCTTCGTCAAGGGACAGACACGCCAAACCTTGCTCGGTCTCATCGGTGGCATGTTCTACTGGACTGGTTGGGTGGATTTCCTCTTCATGTACTACGCCCATCGTTGGGGTACCCATGCTGAGATAGACCCTATAACAGGTCAGTTGTTGAGCCGTCCCGAATATCTCCTGCTCCCAGCTACCTTCGGTTTGTGGGCGATGGTGATGTTGCTCTACATTTTCTGCTCTCGCAATGCCTGCAACTTCCTCAACTGGTGGCAAACCCTCTTCTTGGGGAAGAACAAACGACTGATAGCCGCTCGTCCGATGACAAAACATACGAGCATCGTCACCTTCATGGAAATCAACACGATGCTCTGGACTTGCTATCTCTTGTTGATGAACTTGTACGACCCTCAGTTGTTCGGACGTGAAAGTCCAATTACCTTCGGTGTGGCATTCGGAGCCTTACTTTCCGCTCCATACGTATTCCGTAAGCAACTCCACCTGCCATCATGGGGAGCAAATATCAGAATGGGAACGGCAACAGTCATCGTTTTCTGGATTGCAGTCGAGGCATTCAACCGTACAGGGATTATCGGGAAGTTACTCGCTCATCCTGCCGAATATCCTTGGCACTGGGTAGTCATGGGAATAGAACTTTGCTTCTTGGCAGGAAAGATTGTCAAGGATATGAAGACAAGAAACTTGAAGAAACAAGATAGATAAATCAGAAAGAAAACCAATGAAGAAAGGAACTTGGAGGAAACAACATAAATGGTTTGGACTCGGTATGAGTTTCTTCATGCTGATGTTCTGTGTATCGGGTATCTTGCTCAATCACCGTTCACTCATCAAAAACGTGAACGTAAGCAGGAAGTATCTGCCAAGCCGTTATGAGTTCAAGAATTGGAATGGCGGTTTGCTAAGGGGGACGCTCGACCTTGACAAGATTTTTGGGGCGGACTCTTTGACTGTAACGAACACTTGCCACCATCTGTTGCTTTATGGCAATGGCGGCATCTGGCTTACGGACTCCAAGGCTTCTTGCTTCAAGGACTTCAATGAAGGTTTGCCAACAGGTGCAGACTACCGACAGATAAGAAATGTGATAAAAACAGGTAATGGAAGAATCTTTGCCGTATCTCCTTTCGGACTTTACCGTTATGGTGTGCATAATACGTGGCATGAGGTGAAGATGCCATTAAATGAAGACGAGAAACTGACAGACATTGCTTCACATGGTGATATTCTTGTGGTGCTTAGTCGTTCCTTTGCCTACACCTCGCTTCCTCCTTATGCAAGCTTTAAGCGAATCCAACTCCATGCGCCAAAAGATTACGATGGAAAGGTAACGGCATTTCGTACTATTTGGTTGTTGCATAGCGGTGAACTCTTCGGCATTGCAGGAAAACTGATAGTTGATGTCATTGCCATCATCTTGGTATTGCTTTGTATTACAGGCTTTGTCTTTTGGCTGAAACCGAAGCGTAAGTTTTTATTGAAGACCTCCCTTCAATTCCATGACAAGATAGGAAGATACACCATCAGTCTCACACTCTTGATTGCACTGACAGGTTGGTGCTTGCGTCCTCCTATGATGATAGCCCTGGTATTGAACAAAATCCCTGCATTTCCTGGCACTACACTCAAAAGTGAGAATTCTTGGAATGACAAGCTCCGTATGGTTCGCTATGACGAGAGTTGCCACGACTGGCTGTTGTCCACATCGGAGGGCTTCTATTCATTGAATCTCGAAAAGGCTACGGCAAAAGCAATCACCCCTACTCCACCTGTCAGCGTAATGGGGTTGAATGTGTTACAAAAAGACAAGAAAGGCAGATGGCTTTGCGGTTCGTTCAGTGGCTTGTTCGTTTGGGACAGACAACACAGTGTGGCTACCGACTACTTTACAGGTAAGGCCGCACCCAAGAAAACAGGCGCGCCATTCGGGAAGAAAGCCATTGCAGGTATGAGCCAAGACTTTTCTGCCCCTGTCGTAGCGGAATATTACGAGGGAACAAGCTTTGCCCCTCAACCAGCAAGCATGAACCGACACCCGATGTCGCTATGGAATGTGGCACTGGAGGTGCATAGCGGCAGAATCTTCATTGGTAGCATTGCCACCTACATCTTTATCTTCGTGATGGGCATCCTTGCCCTTTGGTGCTTGTGGTCTGGCTATAGAATTAGGCTGAAAAAGAAATGACATGGCGTAGGATTGGTCCTGCACCATGTCACGTTTCTATTTAGGTGGGTTCTGTAAATTCCCTCCTTAAATCAATATTTTGTGTTTTGTGGATCGAAGTTGGTCCAGCCGGTCATCCAGTTGTTCGTGCCGTCGAAGGCACCGATGTAGCTTACGGTGTCGAAGCCTGTCCAGCCTGTGAAACTTGCGGCACCGAGCAATGGGCTGCCTGCCACTGGGGTGTAGCCGTCGCTGCCCACGAGGGTACTCCAGGAGTCGAAGTACTTGTTGCTTGCCTCGGAGAAGAAGAAGGTGTTGCTGTATGACTTCTGCTTCTCGTCGATCACCTTCTTGTTGGCTGCGTCGTAGAGATAGTCGGTGTAGATCTTGTTGGCATCTGTACCCACTGCGTCCATGCCGGCGAAGTAAACGTTCTGGAGCTTGAAGAGCTTGTCCTTGGAAGCCTGCACGGTACCACCCTTCTCACCGTCGACAATCAAGCCGATGGGCCATCCGAGAGCCACGGAGTTGATGCAGTTGAGACGTGAGGAACGGCGGATCTGCATGGCTGCCTGGAACTTACCGAGGCCGGAGCCGTTGTTGGGATAGTAGTCGCCACCCTTGATATAGTCGGTGGAGTTGACAAACTTGCTGTCCAATACCTTTGGCCCCACGAAAGTGATGTTGGAGAAGGTGGCTGTGGTGTAAGGCTCCACAGTGCTGCCGTCGGCGCAGTTGTCGCTCTCGAAGCCGTTGCTCTGCGACTGGTCGGCAATCTTGCTGTCGCGGATGGCGAGACCATACTGCACCTTGCCCGAGAAACCATTGTCGGTATCGAAGTCGTCGTCCCATCCCTTGTAGGCGATGAGGTACTTGCAGTTCACCGTTCCGCCAAACCACTCGAAAGAGTCGTCGTTGGAGTAGGACACCTGCACGTGGTCAATCTGTGTGCCGCTGCCCACGGAGCCCATTGTCAGACCGTTGATCTCCTGGTCTGTCTTGAAGGGGAAGCCGGCGAACTCGATGCGCACATAGCTCAAGATGCCCGAGTTGTCGCTGTCGTCGGTGCCGCCGTGCTTGGTGCGGGGGCCACCCTCAATCTGCATCTCAGTCTGGTTGTTCTTTGCCTTTCCGCAGAGGATGATGCCTCCCCAGTCGCCGGGCTTGCGCTTGCCAGCCTCCTGTGCCGAGGTGAACACGATGGGAGCGTCTGCCGAACCCTTGGCGATGAGCTTGCCGCCGCGCTCAGCGATGAGAGCCGACTTGGTTGCCTTCTCGCCCTTGATGACGGTGCCCGGCTCGATGGTGAGTTCCGCGCCGTCTGCGATATATACCCATCCGCGGAGGATGTAGGTGCCTTTCTTCAATGTCTGCTTGCCGGTGAAGATAAATTGCTGGTCGCCTGTGCCGATGTAGGTGCCGCTGGTGTTCTCAGCACCTTCCTCGCTGAAGAGGAGGTGGTCGCAGGTCTTGATGTCGCCGTCCTTGCCCCACTTGTAAGTCTCTGTGGTGGGATTGACGGGAGTCGTGCCACCATTGTCGTCATTACTGCCGCAACTGCTCAGTAAGGCAGAGGCTGCGAGGATGCCCATGCATCCGAATAAATACATCTTGTTCATCTTGGTTATGTTTATTTTGTTAAACAATTAAAACTTGTATATTGCTTGCAGTCCGATGTTCCTTCCGGGCTTGTAGCATCGTGAGATTTCCTCCACTTGCTTCTTTGTGCCGTCGCTATAGGTCACGTCGGCGAACTGCTTGTAGTAGATTTTCTCGGCGAGGAGGTCCCTCACGTTGAGCTTCAGCTCCAGGTGCTTGCCGAACTTCTTGGCGAGGGAGAGGTCGATGGTGTTGCGGGGCATCTCATAGCTGTGGGGCACACGGGCGTTGGAGTCGTCGCCGGTGGTTCCCTCGCTCCTGCCCACGCCGATGATGCGCTTGCCGATGCGGTTGTAGAGCAAGGCGACATCGAGCTGCAAGGGGGCGTTCTTGTAGAAGATGCCCGTGTTGATGAGGTAGGGCGACTGTCCCTGCATAGGGCGGTTCTCCTCCTTCGAGCCAGCCTCAAACTGCACGCTGCTCTTGATCAAGGCTCCGTTGAACGACCAACTGAAATCCTTCAGCCCCAGGAAGTCGAGGCTCTTGCGGATGTCCAGCTCCACGCCGTAGTTGTTGGCGCTCAGGGCGTTCATGTAGGAGTAGACGAGGTTCGTGCCGCCCGCCACGGTGTAGGTCCACTCGATTGGTGAGTCGAAGTGCTTGTAAAACACTGCCAGCGACACCATCTCGCCCTTTGACGGATACCACTCGTAGCGCAGGTCCACGTTGTCGATGTAGCAGCTCTTCAGGTCGGCGTTGCCCTGCACGTCGCTGGCAAGGTCGAAGTCGTAGTATACCGATGATGACACCTCGCGAAACTCGGGGCGGTTGATGCTGCGGCCGTAGGATAGTCGTACCTGGTGCTGTTCGTTCAGCTTGTAGGTGGCGTTGACCGAGGGGAAGAGGTCATCGGTCTTATAGTGGCGACTGGTCTCGCTCTTCTCGTAGTCGCGGGTGTTGGAGAAGAGCTCCATGTCGTTGTGCTCGAAGCGGACACCGGCGTGGATGCCGAGTTTGCCAA
>CAVJZZ010000119.1:0-5420 GCA_963654295.1 Lachnospiraceae bacterium
GCAGAGCATCATCCACATAGCGTATACCTCGCCCGCTGCAGCTCCAAGGAGCCTTCAGCACCCATGCGTTTTTCTCATGCATTGCTTGCACGAGTTGCTCCATATCACTGAAACAGAACGCTTCACCAACCGTGTAATCAAACTCCTGACGTACCTCTTGCAGCACTTCTGCAGCACACTTACGGTGAGACATTTCACGTAGCCGGGCAAGCACTTCCGGCGAAGGTAACGACTTTCTCGAACACCGTTGCCGCAAAATCTGCCGACACACCGCCGAATCCCAGCCCCAAACATCGACAACAGCCTGCTGGGGAGCGAGCGATTGCATCTGCCGGAGGGTGATATACGTGACACAAGGTAGGCGACGCTTGAAATGGCGTACCTTCTCAAGCGCTTGTTCTACATTGTCGACGACTACATAATCGCCATCTTCCGCCCAAAAGACAGGAAGAAACGACAAGTCGGCACGCAATGCTCTACCAGCATGCGGCGCCGTGAAAAACTCGTCGTTGTAGGCGAGCGCCATATCGTGTTCGGGATTGAAAATATGTATGGTTTGCATGATTTGTCTTAGTATGCCCTTGCAAAAGCATTGCAAAGTTAACGAAAATAGCGGACAGACCAAAGCTTTAAAGCGAAAACATCAGACAAAATGCCTGTCAAACGAAGAGTTTTCCACCTTGACACCCTCTACCCAGCGGCATAGTGTAAAAATCGTAAAAAAAATAATATATTTTGCAATCTGTAGTTTGCACTTAAAGAAATATATATTATCTTTGCACTGAAATACGAAAACAAATCCAAAAAATCAGAATGGAAGCCTTCTTTCGCACACACAAGTATCTCGTTGAGCACACGGATGCCCCCGTTCGTCGCACCCTCATGGATGAGATAGACTGGAACGACCGCATGATAGGCATCAAAGGGACACGTGGTGTGGGCAAAACCGTATTTCTTTTGCAATATGCCAAGGAACACTTCCATACAAATGACCACCGCTGCCTCTATGTAAACATGAACAACTTCTGTTTCCAAAGCCGCGGCATCGCTGAATTCGCTGGAGATTTTTACCACAACGGAGGCAGAGTGCTGCTGATAGACCAAGTGTTCAAGCAGCCTAACTGGAGCAAAGAACTGCGCCAATGCTACGATCTCTATCCGGATTTGAAAATCGTATTTACAGGTTCAAGCGTCATGCGACTGAAAGACGAGAACCCCGAGCTCAACGGCATTGTCAAGAGTTACAACATGAGAGGCTTCTCCTTTCGCGAATATGTCAACCTGATGGAAGGATGCAACTTCCAGCCACTCACACTCGAAGAGATTCTCAATGGTCACGAGCACATCATCAAGCGTATCCTCCCCACGGTAAGTCCCGCCAAACATTTCCACGCCTATCTGCACCATGGGTTCTATCCGTTCTTTCTCGAGCATCGCAACTTCGAGGAGAACCTGCTCAAGACCATGAACATGATGACCGAAGTGGACATTCTTATCATCAAGCAAATTGAGCTGAAATATCTCACAAAGATCAAGAAGCTCTTCTATCTGTTGGCGGTAGACGGTCCGCAAGCACCCAACATCAGTCATCTCGCCCACGAGATATCGACCAGCCGTGCCACCGTGATGAACTATATCAAATATCTCGCCGATGCCCGACTCATCAACATGATATATCCCGTAGGTCAGAAGTTTCCGAAAAAACCGGGACGCATCATGATGCACAACCCCAACCTCATGTATGCCATCTATCCCATCAAGGTGGAAGAACAGACACTGATGGAAACATTCTTCGTAAACTGCCTGTGGAAAGACCACAAAGTGAACGGAGGACGGAAAACCGGACAATATGTCATCGACGGACACAAGAAATTTCACATCTGCGATGCCGAGGATACGAGCCGTATACACTACAACAGCGACACAATCTATGCGAGATACAACACTGAAGTGGGCAAGGGCAACCAAATACCACTTTGGCTCCTCGGCTTCCTCTATTAATATAACAAGGTATAACAAATAACAATACATAAAACAACATTAATATTTTTATCTTTAACAAAGTATGAAAGAAAAGAAATTTATCACATGTGATGGTAATGAGGCCGCTGCTCACGTGAGCTATATGTTCTCTGAGGTAGCAGCCATCTACCCTATCACTCCGTCTTCTCCTATGGCGGAGCATGTTGACGAATGGGCTGCCAGAGGTCGCAAGAATATCTGGGGTCAGACCGTCAGTGTACAGGAAATGCAGTCTGAGGGTGGCGCCGCTGGTGCCGTTCACGGTTCTCTGCAAGCAGGTGCGTTGACCACAACGTTCACCGCTTCACAGGGTCTGTTGCTGATGATTCCTAACATGTACAAGATTGCAGGTGAGATGTTGCCTTGCGTATTCAACGTGTCTGCACGTACACTCGCTTCCCACTCTCTCTGTATCTTCGGTGACCACCAGGATGTAATGGCTTGCCGTCAGACAGGTTTTGCCATGTTCTGCTCTGGTTCCGTACAGGAAGTGATGGACCTCTCAGCAGTGCCCCACCTCGCTACACTGAAGACAGACATCCCATTCATCAACTTCTTCGATGGTTTCCGTACATCTCACGAATACCACAAGATTGAGTGTCTCGATCAGGAAGAAGTGGCAAAACTCGTGGATCCAGCCGACATCAAGCGTTTCCGCGACCGCGCCCTCACACCAGAGCGTCCTGTTACCCGCGGTACAGCCGAAAACCCTGAAACATTCTTCACACACCGTGAGGCTTGCAACACCGCTTACGACAAGATCCCCGAGGTAGTAGAGCACTACATGCAGGAACTCAGCAAAATCACCGGTCGTGAGCATCACCTCTTCGACTACTATGGTGCTGCTGACGCAGAGCGCGTAATTATCCTGATGGGTTCTGCCACAGAGGCTGCTCATGAGGCTATCGACTACCTGATGAAGCAAGGTGAGAAGGTTGGTATGGTATGTGTACACCTTTATCGTCCGTTCAGCGTGAAGCACTTGCTCGCTGCCGTTCCACAGAGCTGTAAGAAAATTGCAGTTCTCGACCGCACTAAGGAGCCAGGTGCAGAGGGTGAACCTCTATACCTTGACGTGAAGAGCGCATTCTACGATGTAGAAAACAAGCCAGTTATCGTTGGCGGCCGCTATGGTCTCGGTTCAAGCGACACCACACCTGCCAAGATTATCTCTGTATTCAACAATCTGAAGCTCGACGAGCCAAAGAACCACTTCACCGTAGGTATCATCGACGACGTCACCTTCACATCTCTTCCAGAGGTTGAAGAAATCCCGATGGGCGGCGAAGGAATCTTCGAAGCTAAGTTCTACGGTCTCGGTGCCGATGGTACTGTAGGTGCCAACAAGAACTCTGTAAAGATCATCGGTGACAACACCAACAAGTATTGCCAAGCATACTTCTCTTACGACTCAAAGAAGTCTGGTGGTTTCACTTGTTCACACCTTCGTTTCGGTGACCATGAGATTCGTTCTACATACTTGGTAAATACGCCTAACTTCGTGGCTTGCCACGTACAGGCATACCTCCACATGTATGACGTGACACGCGGCCTGCAGAAGAATGGTACATTCCTTCTGAACACCATCTTCGACGGTCAGGAACTCGTAGACTTCATGCCTAACAAGGTAAAGCGCTACTTCGCACAGAACAACATCACCGTTTATACCATCAACGCCACAAAGATTGCACAGGAAATCGGTCTCGGTAACCGTACCAATACCATCCTCCAGAGCGCATTCTTCCGCATCACAGGCGTCATCCCCGTTGACCTTGCTGTTGAGCAGATGAAGAAATTCATCGTGAAATCTTATGGCAAGAAGGGTGAAGATGTCGTTAACCTGAACTACAAGGCCGTAGATCGCGGTGGCGAATACAAGCAGCTCACAGTTGATCCTGCATGGGCTAACCTCCCAGACGACGAGGTGAAGGAAGACGATGCTCCAGCATTCGTTAAGGAACTGGTTCGTCCTATCAACGCTCAAGCTGGCGACCTCCTGAAGGTTTCCGACTTTGTGAAGCACAATACGGTTGACGGTACATGGCAGAATGGTACAGCCGCTTACGAAAAGCGCGGTGTAGAGGCTTTCGTACCCGTATGGAACGCAGAAAACTGTATCCAGTGTAATAAGTGTGCATTCGTTTGTCCTCACTCAGCCATCCGTCCGTTCGTCCTCACCGACGAGGAACTGGCAGGATTCAACGGCGCTACCGTGGAGATGAAGGCTCCCGCTGCTATGAAGGGCATGCACTTCGTGATTGAACCCTCTCCTCTCGACTGTCTCGGCTGCGGCAACTGTGCTGATGTATGTCCGGGCAAGAAGGGTGAAAAGGCGCTCACTATGGCTCCATACAACCCAGACAGCCAGGAAATGATCGACCTCGCCAAGGGTTGGGAATACTGCGTGAAGAACGTGAAGACAAAACAGGAACTCGTAGATATCAAGCAGAGCCCGAAGAACTCTCAGTTCGCTACTCCTCTGTTCGAATTCTCAGGTGCTTGCTCTGGTTGCGGTGAGACTCCTTACGTAAAGCTCGTTGCACAGCTCTTCGGTGATCGTCAGATGATCGCCAACGCTACAGGTTGTTCCTCTATCTACTCTGCATCTATTCCTTCTACTCCTTACACCACCAACGAAAAGGGTCAGGGCCCTGCATTCGACAACTCTCTGTTCGAGGACTTCTGCGAGTTCGGTATGGGTATGGTGCTCGGTAACAAGAAGATGAAGGAACGTGTTGAAGTACTTCTTAATGAGGTGATTGCAAACGAGAATGCTTCTGACGATTACAAGGCTGCTGCTAAAGAGTGGATGGCTGCCAAGGATGATGCTGACGCATCAAAGGTTGCTGCCGCTAAATTGAAGCCATTCATCGAGGAAGGTGCTGCTGCAGGTTGTGAGACATGTAAGGAGCTCAAGACTCTCGACCACTATCTCGTTAAGCGCTCACAGTGGATTATCGGTGGTGATGGTGCTTCTTATGATATCGGTTACGGTGGTCTCGACCACGTTATCGCTTCAGGAGAGGACGTAAACTTGCTCGTTCTTGATACAGAGGTTTACTCTAATACAGGCGGTCAGTCTTCTAAGGCTACTCCACTTGGCGCTATCGCACAGTTCGCTGCACGCGGTAAGAGAGTTCGCAAGAAGGATCTTGGTATGATAGCTACTACATACGGTTATGTATATGTAGCTCAGGTTGCTATGGGTGCCGACAACGCACAGTGCTTGAAGGCAATCCGCGAGGCAGAGGCTTATCCAGGTCCATCACTCGTTATTGCATACGCTCCATGTATCAACCACGGTTTGAAGATCAAGGGTGGTATGGGACGTAGTCAGGCTGAGGAAGCACGTGCCGTGGCATGTGGTTACTGGCAGTTGTGGCGTTTCAACCCAGAGC
>CAVJZZ010000120.1:0-5274 GCA_963654295.1 Lachnospiraceae bacterium
CGAACTTCTGCTTGATGCGCTTGCGCAGCAGCACATGGTCGGGATAGATGACATACCCCAAGAAGTCAATGCCCTCGTCCACGGGGAACACACGCTCGTTGGCCTTCACCTTCAAGTCGATTTGTTCCACCTGCTCATGGACGGCATCACGAATCTCCCACAGTTCCGCTTTCGATTTACCGAGTACCACGCCGTCATCACAATAGCGGTAGAAATGACGCACGCTGTACCTGTCCTTCAGATAATGGTCTAAATACACAGACAACAACAGATTGCCCAAGCCCTGCGACGAGCGCAGCCCTATGCTGATGCCCTGCGGCATCATGCGGATAAAGCCGTCGAGCATGGCGATGAGCTTCTTGTCCTTGAACACCCTGCGCACGCAGTATGATACGAAGTCCTGGCATACACTCTCGTAGAACTTGGAGATGTCGAACTTGTAGCAGAACCTTGTGCCTTCCGGGTCTTCCTGCATATCACGGCGAATGTACTGCATAAGGTCGTGCATTCCCCGGTCTTTGATGCTGGCGGAGGTCGTGCGGATGAACCGCTTTTTCAGATGCCTGTCCACCACCGACATGATGGCATGGACGGCGATGCGGTCTTTCATCGTCAGCACCTGGATGCGTCGCTCCTTGCCACTCTCGTTGATGGTGCGCTCCCGATAGTTGGCAACGGAGAACGTGCCGTCAGCAATACGCTCCGAGAGTTCCTTGATGACCTCCTCACGATGCGCGAGCAGGTAGCGTCCTTGTCGGCTTTTCTTCCGCTTGGAGCCACGGAGAACCTGGTCGAGCGATTCCGCCATATTGGAATATTCGACTACCTCCTCTATGATATGACCTTCTCTGCGCATAGCATCAGTTGTTTTTAATGATGGAAGATATGGGCCTTCCGTTCCCCGGGCCAGACTTCTTCGAACTGTTGCCAACCTACCAAACCCTATTGCCCGACACGTGATTTTTCAGCTTTCCACCTACAGGTGCTTTTGCTGTGGCTTGCCACCCTCGGCACCACATCGGGGACACGTCCCCATTGTTGTACGCCGATTGTTTGTTGGTGAGACGCGAGCCGACATTCGTGTTCGCATTCGATGCATCGTTATTCGCATTCGCATTCGACACACCGCCATTCGCGTTCGCGTTGTTGTACCCGCGATAGACCACACGGCCTATTGGGTGGCTCTACCGACTGCAAAGTTACTGAATATCTGTGCAAAACGTGAATGAATATTACGCAATGCACCAAAACAGCATGGCAATGATGCCACCGAACACCGTGCAGAGCCAATCTATCCAGTCCCAAGGGCAACCGTGGAGTTTGTCTTTGAGTTCAAGACAGGAGGCTGCGATGATGGCTGAGTAGATAGCCGACCATGGCGACAAGGCGCACAGACCGACCAGCAAACCGCCGACAAGATGCTTGTAGCGGTTGCTTTTCTTTAGAAATGAGATAATTTTGTTCATAACTTGATGTGTTTTAGAAAATTGTTATTACCTTTGCATCGGATCATTCCTCGCAAGAGGATTGGACCCCACATTCAGGCAGTCTTGATTATTTCAAGTCTGCCTGTCTTACTTTAAAGCCTTTAGCTGTAATTTCATCATAAGTGTAGGTCTTATCCATCCCATCTATAACCACCATTACAGTTTTTAGATTCGTTCTTCTTACCCTGTCGTGTAAAGCACTGCTCAACTCGTCCAATGAAATACCAGAGTCAACAAACAGAACCAAGTCATTTGCTTGTTTTGCCCCTTTTCTGATAAGGTTGTCGATAGAACTTTTTGTAGGTTTGGCATTGACTTTATACTCTTGCTCTATTCCTAACGTCTTATTGAAACTATCTGCGGAAGTTTCGTTCTGTGGGTTTGCAATTAGGTCAATTTCGTAACCGTGCTTTTCTGCAAGATACCTACCCACTCTCACGTTTTCTTTCTTTTCAGTTCTTCCATGTTTTGAACTTACTCGTAGTTTACCGTTGGATGTTTCACATTCAGAGAAAGTTTCAGGCATATTGTCTTGAACTCTTGCCCAACACGAACGTATGAGCCTGCATGCAGCGCACAATTCATTTTCGGGAACGTACCTTGCCAACTTGATTTTGCCCTTTGCAATGTCGCAGTCCCTGCATCGGCGAATGGTGTAGGGGTTGTAGTCAGGCACGGTCTTGTCCTCCTTGCCGGGGTTGAAATGGAAGATGCCCTTCGTGTCACGCTGCAGTGCCTCCTCGCCAAGCGCCATCGCCTCGTCGTGCGGTGTTGTGGGATATTTAGACCTGCGCACCTGTACCACGGTACAGCGGCAGTTCCAGCCGTTGGGCGGATAGTATTCCTCCCAGAATGGGTCTGAGGGTGGCAGTGTTACCCCATTGAGCGCAGCGTGTTCCGGACGCACCTTGCCGTCCCCTGCCGTGCGGTACTGGAGGTTGTAGCGGTCGCCATCCTCCGAGAAACGCTCCCACTTTGCAGCCATCTCCGCAGACGACTGCACGAAGTTGTACTCCGCACGGAGGTAGTTCGAGTTATAGGTCTTGTCAATCTTTCTAACGTCGTTCAAAAAGGCTTCGAATGTCTTTCTGTTGCCGTTGGAATCCAGCAGCGACGGAAATGCCTCGTTCAGTTCATGGAACGTTTTCATGCCCGAGAAAATGTAGTCTGACCGCTGGAGCCGTTTGCGCATGGCATCGGACAAATGACTCATTTGCGACCCGTAAATGCCTCATTTACGATGCCTAAATGCCCCATTTTTGGAATGAAAGCAGCCTAAGACGAATTATTGTGTCGAAAAGATTTGTGTAACTCACTTAAAATGTTTATATTTGTGGCATCTTTAACCTTAAAGGTCGAAGAATTAGGTATAATGGAAATTAAAGGGAAAGGAATATGCTTTCAATAGAGATTATAGGAGCATGCGTAGGCATAGTGGCAACTGTGCTTGGTGGTGTGTGGTTTATTGTGAACAAGGCGTTTGGCGTGGGGCGTTTCTCTCACCGTATAGACGAGGTGGACAAGCGTACCGTCAATGCTGCCTGTGATTTGCACAGCAAAGATATTACTGCAATGAAAGGTGATATACGTACAATAAGGACTGATGTCGCAGCTATTGGCGTAGCTGGTGAGTCAAACGCAAAAGATATAGGTACTATGAAAGACGATATTCGGATGATAAGGACTGATGTTGCGACTATCAGTGTGGCTGGCGAATCGCATGGCAAGGATATCGGTTCTATGAATACTGACATACAGACGATAAAGACAGACGTGTCGGCTGTCAATGCATCTGTAGAATCGCATGGTAAAGACATTGATTCAATGAAGGGCGATATTCGGACCATGAAATATGATATTGTGGCAATCAAATCGTTGCTTACAATGAAGCATAAGGACGCAGCTTCCTTGTTTTCAATAAAGAATAGTCCGCGACAGCTCAATGACATAGGCAAACGGGTTATGGGGGATATGAAAGGGGCAGAGTTTTTGGATGAGCATAAGGATTTCTTCTTCACCTTAATTGATGCCTACAACCCCAAGACTGCATTGGATGTTGAGAATGCCGCTCATGCGGTTTGTGTCTCGAATACGGATAATGACATGTTTAATGGCTTGAAACTTTTTGTTTACAATTCGCCTTCTTATCTTGTGAAGGATGCGAGCGGACATGAGAGACCGTATGATTTGTCATTATCGGATGTGTGCTTCATATTGAGTTTGCCTCTACGCGACATGTATCTGAAAGAACATCCAGAAATATTGACTGAATAATAGGCAATGGGAAAAAGTTAAAAACCGCCAACGGATTGCATTTGGTAAGTTGCAGTCCATTGGCGGTTTTTTTGTGTTTTCGCAATATGCTTCTGATGTATCACGGCTCCCCGATAGCCTCCACAATCATCGCCACCTGTGCCGGAGTCCACGAGCGCGAGCCGGAGTGGTAGCCTGTGGCTGCAAGTCGCTCGGTGAGTCCGGGATAGCGGTCTATCCATTCGGCAAGCCGCCGCCACGCCGCGCCTGGGGCGAGCGTGGGCGAGTAGAGTTGCGCCAGTTCGGTGCGCCCGTAGGCTCTGGTGCGGAAGTGTTGCTGTTCTTTCATTGGCGTTATCCTTTCTTGTTTTTCAGAATTTTCCAAATCGCGTTCCTGAGAAAAAGGGCGGCTTCCGCCTTGAAGAGAGAAGCCGCCCCGAAAGTGTGCCGATACTGGCGTTTTATGTGTATGCACCTTGGTATAATATAAGGTGAAGTAAGTGAGATGTCATTCCGCGAGCATCCGCTTCTATTGTTACCGTCTTTGGCTTGCGCTTGAATATATCGAATATAGACATTTTGTTTTTCTTTTATATTGCGTTGTTCTTTATGCAAAGATAGTCCTTTTCTCCATATTCAGCAAAAGAAAAACGTTACTTTTCTTTGATTTACAGACTATAACATCATCAAACATCCGCTAACTTACGATAACAATCTTGCCGTTATTCAGTGTTTATACCTTTGTGGCCGACAAGAAGGCAGAGCGCATTCCGGAGGCAAACAGCCGCTTGTCGGCAGAGAACAACAAACAAGAAGTCAAACTTTAAAAACAAGAAAGGAGAACGATTATGATTCGTTACAAGGTTTATCAGAACAATGTAAAGAGCTCTTCCTGCTATGGCATGTGGTACGCTCGTGCCGTGTACGACGAGACCGTGGGCCTGGAGAAGCTCGCCGAGCACATGGCCAACCACAATACGCCCTACTCGCAGGGCTGCATCTTCGGGGTGCTGCGCGACATGGTGAGCTGCATCAAGGAGCTGGTGCTCGACGGCAAGGCTGTGAAGCTCGACGATCTCGCCATCTTCTCGGCAAGCATCTCGTCCATCGGTGCAAAAAGTGCCAAGGAGTTTTCAATTACCGAGTGTCTGCGCAACGTACACCTCAACGCCCGTGCCACCGGCAAGCTGCGCACAGCCACGCTCACCAGAGAGGCGACGAAGAAGGAGGTGGCGGAGTATTCCGTGCAGAAGGGCAGCACCTCAGGCGGAGTGGAGTAAGATGAGTGAGACAAGTCTTTAGACAGCCATGACTGATTGGGACGGAGACCGCCAACGGCAGCGTAGCGCATCGTGCGTATTCCTGTTTATGTGGCGTTTTCCGTCCTTTTTTAATTTAATTCCATAAGAAAAAAGGAACATGAAACTGAAGTATCTGGTCCTGCACTGCACAGCCACGCCGGAAGGCCGTGAGGTAACTTCCAAGGAGATACGCCACTGGCACACCGACCCGGTAAGCAAGGGTGGGCGTGGCT
>CAVJZZ010000121.1:0-5078 GCA_963654295.1 Lachnospiraceae bacterium
AGGCATACAAGGCGGGCAACGTGGCTCTCATCAACGGCATTGGCAACGGAGTGGCAGACGACAAGGGCATCTACTACTTTGTGCCCAAGATGGTGAAATACTATCTCGACGAGGAACCCATCCTGCAGAATGCACCCACCTATCTGCCTTATTTCAAGGAAGACTACGACTACGTGCTCCAGAACATCCAGAAACTCGTCATCAAGGACGTGAGTGAGGCTGGCGGATATGGTGTAGTATTCGGAAGCGACTTGAGCGCCGACAAACTGGAAGAACTGAAACAGCTTATCATCAAGTATCCCAGACGATGGATTGCACAGGAGGTGGTAGACTTCAAGGACCTCGAACTGCTGGAGGATGGCAAACTGGTTTGGCGCAAGGCTGACCTGCGTGCCTTTGTCGTGAGCGGACGCGATACCATAAAGGTATGGAAGAGCGGACTGACACGTTTCTCGCGCAATCCCGACTCCTTTGTCGTCAACTCATCGCAGGGAGGCGGATTCAAGGACACTTGGGTCATGGAAGAATGATGGAAAGATGGAAATATTGAAATATGGAAATATGGAAATATGAAACTGTAAAGACGTAAGATTATGGTAAAGAGCGACGTTATTTCGGCCACTAAGGCCAACAGACTATACTGGTTGGGCAGATACGAGATGAGAGTATACCTCACGCTGCACCAACTGAACAAGTGCTACGACAAGATGATAGACGGCAAGCCCGACGACTACCGTGCCTTTTGGGCAAGACTCGACGCACAGAGCAACTACATGACAACGGAGGAGTTTACCCTCGGCATGCTCTATGACGAGAACAACCCCAGCAGTGTATTCTCCGCACAGAAGTATGCCATGGACAATGCCATCTTGCTGCGCGAGGACATCATGTCTGAGACGCTGAGCTACCTTGAGATGAGCGTTGCCCTGATGAGACGGTGCAAGGAGATGAACGAGAAGAACCTCTCGCAACTGCAGAACATCATCGACTGGTCGCTCGCATTCTGGGGTTCGGCAGAGCAGCGCATACAGAACCACCGTGCCCTGAACATCATGATGATAGGGCGCAACGTGGAGAACCTCGACATCCTCATCCGCTTCGGCTATCCATTCAAGCGCATAGCCCTCGCCTATGAGTCGATGAAGCGCTATGCCGACGGCATGGAAGACATCCTCGACGACCACATCATGGCACAGCTCGACGAACTCGTCACCGAGGACAAGTTCTGTCTCGAAGACAACGACTACAAGTATAAGTTCATCAAATATATCAACCAGCTCGTCAGAGTATGAAGAGATACATCTACTGCTATCAGACAGTCGTCAGCTTCTCCGAACCAGTGACCAACCACGCCTTGCTCCTGCGCTGTCTGCCCATGGCAGGCTCCTATATGAACGTAGAGGAAGAGCACCTTGTGGTTTCACCTTCGCTCAGTGTGCGGCGCGGCACCGACCAGTTGGGCAACCGCATCGTATATGGTGGTTGTCGTGAACCGCACGGTTCATTGGTCTACGTCAGCACAGGCATCGTGAGCATGGCGGAATATGCAGTAGCCCCCGACACCATCCCCATCACAGCCTACAAGCAGCCTACGCCCCTCACCACCCTCAGCGAGCAACAGACCGAAGAACTGCTACAACAGACGGAACAGTATACGGCACTCGACATCTGCACCAGAGTGCATGCCGTCATGGCCTATACACCTGGCGTTACAGGCATGGATACACCAGCTTCGGAAGTGGCTGTGCATCTCAAAGGTGTGTGCCAGGACTACGCCCACCTCATGATCAGTCTGTGCCGCAGCAGAGGACTGGCAGCACGCTATGTGTGCGGATTTATGGAGGGTGAAGGGGAGACGCACGCATGGGTCGAGGTATTCGACGGATACGCATGGAGGGCTTTCGACCCCACGCACGGACGTGCCATCAACTACGGCTACCTCAAACTGGCGCACGGTCGTGATGCTGCCGACTGCCCTGTGAGCCGGGGCATCTATGCAGGAGGCGCTCTGCAGCAGACACAGATACACGTCATGCTGAAGGAGATATAAACAGACAACGCAACAACCGCACAATAAAAGAAAAACTACAGATATGATCAAGACAATCGTGTCGACCGAACTGCCCATCAACGAGCGTTACATGGTCAAGAAGAACGTCATCAGTCATGGTGACGGCAAGAAGAGATTGTGCATCGTGACAGGCACGCACGGTGACGAACTGGAGGGGCAGATGATATGCTTTCTCATGGCAAAGCTCCTCGAAGAGAAAAAGGAACTCTTGGACGGCACCGTGGAAATATACCCGGCACTCAATCCCCTCGGCATTGACACCATACAGCGAGGCATCCCCAACTTCGACCTGGACATGAACCGCATATTCCCCGGTGATGTGAACGGTACGATGGTGGAGCAGGCTGCCTACACCATCGTGGAAGACCTGAAAGGGGCAGACCTCGTCATGGACATTCACTCCAGCAACCTGTATCTGAGGGAAACACCGCAGGTACGCATCAATGTGCTCAACGAAGAAGAACTTGTGCCTTTGGCGCAGCAATTAGGCATCGAATTCATTTGGGTACACGATG
This sequence comes from Lachnospiraceae bacterium, assembly GCA_963654295.1. Taxonomy (GTDB): domain Bacteria; phylum Bacteroidota; class Bacteroidia; order Bacteroidales; family Bacteroidaceae; genus Prevotella. The sequence goes on from CAVJZZ010000121.1 coordinate 2,587, forward strand.
CCGCTACCGTGCTGGAGGCTACACTCGCACACTCGCTCAACTCTACAGGCACCAAGTGCCTTGTCGTGGAGATGGGCGTGGGGCAACGCATCAACCACAAGATGTGCTTCCGCCTGTGCGAGGGCATACTGAACCTCATGCGCAGCATGGGAATGTGGAAAGGTGACGTAGACGAGAGCAAACTCTCTACGCCTATGGTTTGCAAGGGCAACCGCGTGGCTTTCCTCAATGCCGAGGCTTCGGGCATCTTCATCACCGAACTGCGTTCGGGCATGAATGTGAAGACGGGAGAGGAGATAGGACAGATAGTAGAACCGCTTACAGGTACCATTCTGAGTAGGGTGGTGTCGCCTGTGAACGGTTTTCTCTTTACCATAAGGGCTTACCCCATCGTATACGAAGGATCACTTATGGCAAGAATTTTTGAGAGCGAAGAGTAATGAAGAAAGATACATTGTTTGAGATGAAGTCGCCCTACCGCGACGACTTCTGCATAGAGGGTTACCGCTTCGGCAGCAGCGACAAGACGGTAGCCATTGTGGGCGCCATGCGTGGCGACGAGATACAGCAGCAGTACATCTGTGCACGCATGGTGAGTGTGCTCAAGGAACTGGAACGCAAGGGCCGTATTACCGACGGGAAAGGCATTCTCGTCATACCTTCATGCAACCCCTTCTCCATGAACGTGAGCAAACGTTTCTGGGCGATGGACGGCACGGACATAAACCGCATGTTCCCCGGTTACGACAAGGGAGAGACCACGCAGCGCATTGCCGCAGCCCTCTTTGAGAAGATAAAGGACTACGAGTATGGCATGCAACTGGCCAGTTTCTACATGCCGGGCGACTTCGTGCCCCACGTGCGCATGCTCAAGACGGGATATGAGGACGTGGAGACGGCGTCCCACTTCGGTCTGCCTTTCGTCACCATACGCAAGCCGCTGCCCTACGACACCACGCTGCTCAACTACAACTGGCAGATATGGGGATGCAAGGCTTTCTCGCTCTATGCAGGCCAGACCAACTATGTGGAGGATGCATCGAGCATACAGACCATAGAGGCAATACTCCGCTTTCTCGCTAAGGAGGGCATCATCACTTACCGCGACAAGAGCGTGGCCTACTCGTCGGTAGTGCTCGACGAAGCCGAACTGCACAATGTCACGGCACACAGAGCGGGCATTCTCAGCCGACTCGTGCCTGTAGGCACACAAGTGCAGGAAGGACAGCTGTTGGCACGCATCATAGATCCGTACGAGGGGACCGTTACAGAAGAGGTGAAGGCACCCGTGGCGGGCACTGTATTCTTCGAGCACAACAGACCGTTGGCTCTTGAACATGCTATCCTCTTCAGAATACTCGAAGAGGAAGAGTGACTATAAACAAAATACACAATGAAACTCATCAGATTTCTGAAAGACTGGACTTTGCCCGTGGCGATCACCCTCGGCATTGTCATTTACTTTCTTTTTGCCTACGTTCCCGAACTGGAACCGGTGTGCGAGTGGTTTATGCCTATCAGCAAACCCATATTGCCATCCTGCATGTTCCTTACTCTCTTTACGGTGTTCTGCAAGGTGGATTTCCGTAACCTGAGACCCGTGAAGTGGCATCTCTGGGTAGCCGTGCAACAGGTGGTCTTCGTCCTTGCCGTGCTGGGACTTATCCTTGTGTTCCACCTCAAGGGCGAACCACTCATCCTCATGGAGGCCATTCTGGCATGTATCATAGGGCCGTGTGCAGCCGCAAGTTCGGTTATAACCGCAAAGTTGGGCGGCAGCATGGAGCAGATGACTACCTATACCTTCATCTCCAACTTCATCACCGCCATCATGATTCCAGTGTGCTTCCCGCTCGTAGAGAAAGGACACCATATAGATTTCTGGGCGGCTTTCGGAGCTATTCTCTATCAGGTGAGCATCGTGCTTGTAGCCCCGATGGCGCTGGCATTCCTCGTCAAGCACTTCATGCACAGTCTGCACCGCCGCATCGTGAGCATCAAAGACCTCGGGTTTTATCTTTGGGGCGGTTCACTCATCCTTGTGGCAGGCACCACCATGCGCAACATCATGCACGCCCGAACCTCTGTCACCTTTATCTGTGTCATTGCTATTCTCGGTCTGCTGCTCTGCATCGTGCAGTTTGCCACCGGTAGGTTCATAGGCCATTACTTCGACACCACCGTAGAGTCGGGACAGGCGCTGGGGCAGAAGAACACGCCCTTCGCCATCTGGGCAGCCACGGCTTATCTCAACCCGCTGTCTACCGTAGGACCGGGTTGCTATGTACTGTGGCAAAACCTCATCAATTCATTCGAGTTATGGCATTATCAGAAAAAGAACAGGTGACCAGCCACAGCTTATTCATTTGAATAAGCTTGTTTACTTTCGGAATACTACTGTCTTTCCCCATGCACTCAGTACCGATTTCAGTACCAGTTAACCGAAACTCCAGTACCGGCTAACTGGTACTGGAGTTTCGGTTAGCTGTTAC
>CAVJZZ010000122.1:0-4901 GCA_963654295.1 Lachnospiraceae bacterium
ACCACCAGGGTGACCAGAGTTAGCCTTTTCTACCATTGAAGCAGCCAAGATACGGATGTTGTCGGCTGCATGATTCATTACTTTAATGTCGTTCATAACACTATTTTAGTTTATTGTTAATGTTTTTGCTTGCTTATGTATGTTATCTATTTGATTTCCAATACTGCAATCGACTTTGCAGGAACTTTCACTTTCAGCACGTTCTTCTTGATCTTCGCATCCTTGAAGGCGGTGGGCTTCACCACGTCGGGGTGCTCGAAGTCGTTGTAGTCGGCTATGCTCTTGCAGCTCAGTATCTGTCCGGTCACGGCCTTCGGAGCCTTCATTCCGTCGAGGTTCAGCTCCACTTCCTGTGCCTTGCCGAGGCTCACGTTGGCGAGCGATACCACCACGGTGCCGTCAGCCTTCTTGGCTGCCGAGGTCGATACCATAGGTATCTTGCGGCCATCCTTGGCATGGCTGTCGCCGCGTACCTCCATCGAGTCACACTTCACGTCCATCGGCAGGTAGGTGGCATCCTGGAATCCCTTGTACATGTTGAACACGTGGTAGGTGGGGGTCAGTACCATGTGGCCAGTGCCCTTGGTGTCGGTGAGGATCATCGACTGCAGTACGTTCACCACCTGGGCTATGTTAGCCATCTTCACGCGGTCGGCATGACGGTGGAACACGTTGAGCGAGAGGGCGGCCACGAAAGCATCGCGCATACAGTTCTGCTGGTAGAGGTGTCCCTTGATGGTGCCGGGCTCCTCGTCCCACCATGTGCCCCATTCGTCCACGAGCAGACCGATTTGCTTCTTGGGGTCGGTCTTGTCCATGATGGTCTCGTGCCTCTTTATTACGTCCTCGATTTCCAGGCACTTACCCATTGTCCAGTAGTAGTCGTCGTTGCTGAACTTGGTTGCTGATCCCTTGCTTCCGCTCCATCCCGTCACGGTATAGTAGTGGAGGGATACCCCGTTGGCGCGGTTACCCACGCGGTCCATAAGCACCTTTGTCCAGTTGTAGTCGTAGTCGCTGGCACCTGAGGCAATCTTATAGAGTTCGTTGCCGTCGTAGTTGCGGCAGTATACGGAGTAGCGGCGAAAGAGGTCGGCGTAGTATTCCGGGCGCATGTTGCCGCCGCAGCCCCAGCTCTCGTTGCCCACTCCGAGGTATTTCACTTTCCAGGCTTTCTCCCTGCCGTTCTGTCGGCGCAGTTTGGCCATGGGGGTGTCGCCGTCGCTGGTCATGTACTCCACCCATTTGGCGAGTTCTTCCACTGTGCCCGATCCCACGTTGCCGCTGATATAAGGCTCGCAGCCCAGCATCTCGCAGAGGTTCAGGAACTCATGGGTACCGAAGGAGTTATCCTCTATGGTGCCGCCCCAGTTGTTGTTCTGCATCTTGGGACGTTTTTCACGAGGTCCGATACCATCCATCCAATGATACTCATCTGCAAAACAACCGCCTGGCCATCTCAGTACGGGCACTTTGAGGTCTTTGAGGGCTTGCAGCACGTCGTTGCGATAGCCTTGGGTGTTGGGGATGTTTGACTCGGGACCTACCCATAGGCCTCCGTAGATGCAACTTCCCAGATGTTCGGCAAACTGGCCGTATATCTCACGGTTGATTTTCTGCGTGCCTTGGCTGGTATGGATGGTACCTGTCACGTCCTGTGCCATGGTGGGAAAGGCGATGGCGGTGGACAACAGGGCGGTGGCGAAAAGTCTGTTCATAATTTTTTATTAGTCGTTAGTGATCGTTTGATTTCCGTAATCTCAGACAATGGATAGTATGGTGTTCTATGAGAGATATGTATGTGAGGGAATTTGCTCCCCTCACAAACGTATCGGTATTTTCGCTTATTTCTTGTTCTCTACGGCAGCCTGCTCTATGGCAAGGCCTGCCTTGTAGGTCTCGATGTAAGCGTCGAAGCCTGCCACGTCTTCGGCGGTAGGAGCGATCTCCACGCCCGTGTTGCCTGCGAACACCTTCTTGTCGAGGTAGTCGGCAAGGCTCAGCTTCTCCTCGTTGTTCACCAGGTAGCCGGCGAGCAGAGCGATACCCCATGCACCACCTTCACCAGCAGTCTCCATCACAGAGATGGGGGAGTTGATGGCAGCGGCGAGGATGCGCTGGCCCACACCCTTGGTCTTGAAGAGACCGCCGTGGCCCGTGATGCGGTCCACCTGCACCTTCTCGTCCTTGAAGAGCACGTCGTTGCCAATCTTCAATACAGCCACAGATGCATAAAGGTTGGCACGCATGAAGTTGGCGAGGTTGAAGTGGTCGTTGGCAGAGCGAACAAACATAGGACGGCCTTCTGCCAATCCTGTCACAGGCTCACCCGAGATATAGTTGTATGCGATAAGACCGCCACAGTCTGCATCGCCCTCAAGAGCGTGATTGTAGAGCTTGCCGAACACCTCGTTCATATCTACGGGCACGCCGAGCAACTCCTGATATTGCTTGAACAAGCCTACCCAGGCGTTGAGGTCTGAGGTGCAGTTGTTGCAGTGAACCATAGCCACAGGGCTTCCGTCAGGAGTAGTCACCATGTCGATGACCTCGTAAGGCTGGCTCAAGGCTTTCTCCAATACGATCATGGAGAATGAAGATGTACCTGCGCTCACGTTACCCGTGCGCTGGCGAACGGCGTTGGTGGCCACCATGCCCGTGCCTGCGTCACCCTCTGGAGGACAAAGAGGAGTTCCAGCCTTCAATGTGCCGGATGGATCGAGCTTCTTGGCTCCTTCCTCTGTCAGCACGCCTGCGTCCTCACCTGCGTTCAACACTTGTGGGAGAATGTCGAGAATCTTCCAGCCCAGGTTCTTAGGCTCGATGAGCTTGTCGAACTTAGCCACCATGTCGGCATCGTAGTCGTTGGTGTTGGAGTCGATGGGAAGCATGCCTGATGCGTCGCCCACGCCCAGTACCTTCTTGCCTGTCAACTGCCAGTGGATGTAGCCGGCCAGAGTCGTAAGGAAGTCGATCTTGCCGATGTGCTCCTCACCGTTGAGAATGGCTTGGTAAACGTGAGAGATGCTCCAACGCAATGGAATGTTGAAGTGGAACAACTCTGAAAGCTCAGCGGCAGCCTTGCCCGTGTTGGTGTTGCGCCATGTGCGGAAAGGCACGAGGATGTTCTCATCCTTGCCGAAGGCCATATAGCCGTGCATCATGGCAGAGATACCGATGGCAGCGAGCTGCTGGACGTCGCAGCCATACTCAGCCTTCACGTTTTTGCGAAGGTCAGCGTAGCAATCCTGTAATCCCTTCCAGATGGTGTCGATGCTGTAGGTCCACAGGCCATCCTCCAATTGGTTTTCCCACTCGAAACTGCCCTGTGCGATAGGGGCGTTGTTTTCATCTATCAAGACGGCTTTGATTCGGGTAGAACCAAACTCTATACCCAAAATTGATTTGCCAGTCTCTATTGTTTCTTTTGCGTTGCTCATAGCATCATTAGTTTTTTGAGAAAGTCCTTTTAGGAAATAAAAATATTGTTTTCACCTCGTAGATTTTTTCCACGAGGTGAAAATTCTTGAAGAGTCTTTCTCTAGTTTAGACAGGTGAGTATTACTTCAATGCCTTGTTGAGCATGTAGTAAATCTCGTTGTTGCGGAGCTGCTGCTTGAAGCTGCGGATCGTGGTGTCCTTGTCGATGTTGACGAACTCGATACCGAGAATCTCGCAGAAGTCCTCCCAGTACTCAGCGGTGATGTCGTAAGAGAAGGCACTGTGGTGAGTACCGCCGGCGAGAATCCATGCGCCTGCGCCAATCTCGAATGAGGGCTGTGGAACCCAAAGTGCGGAAGCCACTGGCAACTTCGGCATCTCCTGCGGCTCGATGCACTCCACCTCGCTGGCAATGAGACGGAAACGGTTGCCCAGGTCTACCACTGTAGCCTTGATACCCTTGCCAGTCTTGGATGTGAACACGAGACGGGCGGTTTGAGACTTGCGGATACCGATGCCGAGGAAGTGTACCTCCAATTTTGGCTTGTCGGTTGCGATGAGTGGGCAAACCTCGAGCATGTGGCTCTGGAGGCTGGATGTCTTGTCGGCTGCGAAGTTGAGAGTATAGTCCTCCAGGAATGAGCAACCCTTCTCCAAGCCCTGGTTCATCACCCAGAGTGTGCGATAGAGGCAAGCTGTCTTCCAGTCGCCCTCAGCACCGAAACCATAACCCTCTGCCATCAGGCGCTGTGAAGCCAAACCTGGAATCTGGTCGAAGCCGCAGAAGTTAGGATCGTTGACATCTGCGTCGCCGAGGTCATCGAAGTTGGTTGTGAATGCGATAGCGCCCTCGTCCTTCAATACGCGGCGCAGGGCAATCTCAGCCTTGGCAGCGTTCTTCACCTTCTCCCAGTATACTTCCTCGCCACTCTCGTCGATCTTGATGGTATACTCCTTCTTGTACTCCTCTACGAGAGCGTCAGCCTCTGCGTCGGTTACCTTCTTGAAGTAGTCCATGAGTGAAGACACTGGATAGTAGTCTACGTGATAGCCCAGGCGCTGTTCGAACTCCACACGGTCACCGTCGGTAACGGCCACGTTGTTCATGTTCATACCGAACATCAAGCAGCGTACGTTGTGAGCATCGGCAACACCGGCAGCCACGCGAGCCCATGTGGCGATCTGCTTTTGTGCCTCCTCGCTCTTCCAGTAGCCAACGACCACCTTTCTAGCTACGCGCATACGAGTGCAGATGTGACCGAACTCAATGTCGCCGTGAGCTGATTGGTTGAGGTTCATGAAGTCCATGTCGATGTCCTTCCAAGGCAACTCGGCGTTGTATTGTGTATGGAAGTGGAGGAGAGGCTTCTTGAGAGCCTGCAAGCCCTTGATCCACATCTTTGCGGGAGAGAAGGTGTGCATCCATGTGATGATACCCACGCACTTGTCGTCGTTGTTGG
>CAVJZZ010000123.1:0-4858 GCA_963654295.1 Lachnospiraceae bacterium
GGGAGGTATCATGCTGGAACCACAATATAATAAGGTGAAAGATTTCGGAATGGAGTTCTTTGCCGATGGTACAGGGCGTGTAGACTATCTCGGGCTTTCCCTTTTCCATACGGAAGGCGGTGCTTATGCGGGCAACCTGCTTGCCACCGAAGACGACAAGCTCTCCATCATGGAGCGTTATATCTCCATCGACAGGCTGGGGAAGGTTGCCTCGAAAATATCCAAGTGTTTGTCTGTCCGTCTACGTAATCTATATAAAGGTCCGTTGGGTGTAGACATGATGGTGGTGGCTTCTGCCGACGGGAATGCTCCATTCCTGCTCCATCCGTGTGTGGAGATCAATCTGCGGCGTACCATGGGGCATGTGGCGTTGGCTCTGTCGCCGTCTCCGTTTGAACCGCAGCAGTCGATGTGTATCAGTTACGATGGTCATTATCATTTAAAGATTAATAATATATAAACCAATAATTCAATAAACAGATGAAAAAGCTTTTCCTTCTTGCTTGTGCTTTCGGCGTGATGACGCAGATGCAGGCGCAATACAAGTCGAAGGTGTGGTCGCCCGACAATGGCGACGGTACTTACACCAACCCTGTGATCAATGCCGATTACAGCGATCCTGACGTCATTGCCGTCGGAGACGACTATTATCTCACAGCCAGTTCGTTCCAGTGCATCCCCGGATTGCCTATCCTTCACTCGAAAGATCTCGTGAACTGGGAAATCGTCAACTATGCCGTAAAGGAGCTTGAACCGAAATCAGATTTTGATAATCCTTCTCACGGTAATGGTATCTGGGCACCATGCATCCGTTATCACAACGGAGAATACTTTATCTATTGGGGCGATCCTGACTATGGCGTGATGATGGTGAAGACGAAAGATCCGCGCGGGGAGTGGTCGAAGCCGCATTGTGTCATTCCAGGCAAGGGCATGATTGATACGTCTCCCTTGTGGGACGAAGACGGTCGTTGCTATCTTGTGAACGGTTGGGCAGCTTCACGTGCGGGATTTAACGCCGTGCTTACGGTGCGCGAACTTTCTGCCGACGGCACCACTGCCATCGGTGACCCTGTTATCGTCTATGATGGGGGAAACGCCAACCGCACCACAGAGGGTCCGAAGTTCTATAAGCGCGACGGATGGTATTGGATTATGGCTCCTGCCGGCGGTGTAGAGACAGGATGGCAGCTCGCGATGCGCAGCAAGTCACCCTACGGACCCTATGAGTGCAAGACCGTGATGGCGCAGGGAAAGAGTAAGATTAACGGTCCTCACCAAGGTGGCTGGGTGCACACCGAGATGGGCGAAGACTGGTTTATGAACTTCCAGGACAAGGGCGCCTATGGACGTGTGGTGCACCTCAACCCCGTGACATGGAAAGACAATTGGCCTGTGATGGGCGTGGACAAGGACGGTGACTATTGCGGTGAGCCGGTTTCCCGCTTCCGCAAACCCAAGACACGCACCAAGGTTACTGTGCAGAATCCCGTGGAGAGCGATGAGTTTAACACACCCGTGTTAGGGAAGCAGTGGCAATGGCACGCTAACTATGACCAGCGCTATGGCATGCCTACAGCCAATGGTGTGTTCCGTCTTTATACCCACAAGTTGAGCCAGAACTTTGTCAATCTTTGGGAGGCTCCCAACCTGTTGCTACAGAAGACACCTGCCGACAAATTCACGGCTACAGCCAAGATCCGTTTCGCCTCGAAGGCACAGAACCAATATGGCGGTCTCATCATGATGGGACGTAGCTACAGTACGCTGGTGGTGAAACGTGTTGGCGACGAGTTCCAGTTGGTGCAGCAGACCTGTAATCAGGCTGACAAGAACAAATCGGAAAAAGAAAACGTGATTGCCACCCTGGCACCCACAGAGAAAGATCCTGTGCCTTATAAGCCAGCAATCTATCTCGACATCTATTTGCGTATGAAGATAGATAATGGTGTATGCAAGTTTGCTTACAGTACGGACGGCAAGTCGTTCAAGAGTGTGGGCGACGCTTTCAAGATGGTTGAGGGCAAATGGATTGGTGCCAAGTTTGGCTTTGTTTCTGAAGAGCCTGCGGGAAAGACTGATGCCGGATGGGTGGATGCCGACTGGATACACGTGGAGAAATAGTAGTGCTCAGTATCACTGCACGATGTGGTGATTAAATAATAAAAAAGCGGGGGTGAATCCTATGATGGCGTTCATCCCCGCTTTTCGTCTTCTGCGATGCTTGGAAGGCAGTGTTGCGTGCAGTTATTGTATGATAGCGATATTCATGGGGTAAACATTAAAATGATGTGTATTCTTTATGTGTATAGTTAATTAACATAAACTATCGGAGTTTTTTTAACTTAATGTGGGCGGCGTATAGATAAAAGCGTTAAATTTGCCGCCATGAAGAAGAAAACAATTTGGACTATAGCAATAGTAATGGGGCTTTCGTTCCTCTGCCTGCTCTCCATGCAACTGAAATATATCAAGGAGATGGCGAACATGAAGAAGGAACAGTTTGACGAGTCTGTCAACAGGGCTTTGTATCAGGCTTCTCGAAATTTGGAGCTGAACGAGACATTGCGCTATCTTGAGAAGGATGTCAACGAAACGGAGCGCCGAGCTTACCGCAAGGATTCTATTGGCACGCGCAGCGGCATGCCCGACGGCACGGTTCAGCAGTCGCACCAATATTCCGTGACGGGAAAAGATGGTACCATGTATTCGTCTTTCGAGATAAAGACGATTGCCACCCGTCCGTCTTCAATGCCGAAAGGCATGATTCTGCGCAACGACAGAAACTCTATCACGGAGGCTTCGAAGTCTATGCGCGAAATCGTGAAAAACAGATACGTGTATCAGAAAGCACTTCTCGATGAGGTGGTCTACAGTATTCTCTATTCAGCTTCGGAAAAGCCTCTGAAAGAAAGAATTAACTTTAAGTTGCTTGATCAGGACTTAAAAGCGGAGTTGATGAACAACGGTATCAATATTCCCTATCACTTCACGGTGACTACGCAGGATGGAAGGGAAATTTACCGTTGTCCTGACTACACAGACGAGGGGGAGGAATACTGCTATTCACAACTTTTGTTTCGCAACGACCCGCAGTCGAAGACAGGTATCGTCCGCATCCATTTCCCCGACATGAACAGCTACATCTTCTCGTCGGTCTACTTCATGATACCGTCGGTGGTGTTCACCATCGTGTTGCTGATCACGTTCATATTCACCATCGTCGTGATATTCCGCCAGAAACGTTACTCTGAAATCAAGAACGACTTCATCAACAACATGACTCATGAACTGAAAACCCCGATTTCTAGCATCTCATTGGCGGCACAGATGCTCAATGACGAGAGCGTATCGAAGAGTCCGGCGATGATGAAACACCTTGGTGGGGTCATCGGAGACGAGACCAAGCGACTGAGATTCCTCGTGGAAAAGGTACTCCAGATGTCAATGTTCGACAAGAAGAAAGCTGTATTCAAGAAGAAAGAACTCGACTTGAATGAGATGGCAGAAAACGTGGCACATTCGTTTACGCTCCGCGTAGAGCATACCGGCGGCAAGATATATGTGGACATCGAAGCAATAGAATCGAAGATTTATGTAGACGAAGTTCACTTCAGCAATGCGCTGTTCAACCTGATGGACAATGCCGTGAAATACCGCAAGCCCGACCAACCGGTGGATATTTATATAAAGACGTGGAACGACGACAACCATCTCTACGTATCCGTGCGCGATACTGGATTGGGTATCAAGAAGGAGGACATGAAGAAAGTGTTCGAGAAATTCTATCGTGTGCACACGGGCAACGTGCATGACGTGAAAGGATTCGGTCTTGGACTTGCTTATGTCAAGAAGATCGTAGACCTGCACAAAGGTGAAATCAACATCAGCAGTGAGTATGGGAAGGGCACGACCTTCGTCATTAAGTTGCCCGTCATTAAAGACAACGACTAATAAACAACATAAAAAACATATTGATTATGGAAGACAACGAGAACAAATTGAAGATTCTTCTTTGCGAAGACGATGAGAACCTCGGCATGTTGCTTCGCGAGTATTTGCAGGCAAAGAACTATTATGCAGAGCTCTGTCCTGACGGTGAAGCGGGATACAAGGCCTTCACCAGAGAGAAATTCGACATCTGCGTACTTGATGTGATGATGCCCAAGAAGGACGGTTTCACGCTCGCACAGGAGATACGCCAGGTGAACAGTGAGATGCCTATCATCTTCCTGACCGCCAAGACGCAGAAGGAAGATATCCTGGAAGGTTTCAAATTGGGTGCTGACGACTATATCACCAAGCCTTTCTCTATGGAAGAGCTCGTGATGCGTGTGGAGGCTATCCTTCGCCGTGTGCGCGGAAAGAAGTCGCGTGAGTGCACAGTCTATCACATCGGTCGCTTCACTTTCGACACACAGAAGCAGTTGCTTACGATTGGCGAGAAGCACACCAAACTCACAACCAAGGAGAACGAACTTCTTGCCTTGCTCTGTGCACACGCCAATGAAATATTGCAGCGTGATTTCGCACTCAAGACGATATGGATAGACGACAACTATTTCAATGCCCGTTCGATGGATGTCTACATCACTAAGTTGCGCAAGCATCTCAAGGACGATGACCAGATTGAGATCATCAACATCCATGGTAAGGGATACAAACTGATTACGCCCGAGAATTAAGCGCGAGACCAATCGGTGAAACGTAAACACGGGAAAGCCCTGTCTGGAATGTCTCTGCAATGAGAATTCCGGACAGGGCTTTTCTTTTTGTCTTCCGTCTTCGTGATAGCTTTATTTCGGCTCATGAGAGATAGTCCGTGGATGAAACATCCCTACTAGCCAAATATCTTGGC
>CAVJZZ010000124.1:0-4663 GCA_963654295.1 Lachnospiraceae bacterium
GACTTCTGGGGCAAGTACAAGACCATGTACAGAACCGTAGATGTGGCGGAGAAGCAAGACCACACCGAGTGGAGTTGCCGTTACACTTATACCTATGACAACAATACCATGCCGCTGGTAACCACAACGTCGGGTAACGAGACCATACACCATGTGGATATCTATGGTCCTGACGAGAGCGCCTTGAAGTCCAATGAAGGTCTTGCCGCCCTCATCAACGACTACGGTCTGGCATACAACTATAAACTGGACAATGTAAAGGCCAATGCTTTCAAGGGCAATCAAAACCTGAAGATACTTGACATTACCGACTCGCATACATTTACCGGAGATGTGTACACAGATTTCCAGGTGACCCTTGGAGACTCGGCTTTCGCCCATTGTCCCAACTTTGAGGACCTGAACCTCATCTACCAGGTTACCGACGGAACCAACTCACTGAAGCCCCTTTCTCCCACACAGGTGGTGTTGGGCAAGGGTGTGTTTGACGACTGTCCCAAGTTGCGCATCAAAATATGTATGGATCAAGAAGACGCGTTCCTGCAAGACTTGTCGTGGATGCGGTATACAGACCGGATAGTCCCCTGCCTGTTCGATCCCGTAGACTACCGTGTCCGCGACCTGCTCAAGAACAAGTATATTTTCTATACCAAACTTAACAAGACTCAGAATGCCAACACCTGGAAGTACATCGATGCTTCGCGTGCCAAGCCTGCCGAGTTGAAGACAATCTTCAAGAACGGCATCTTCCGCCAGTTCGATGAATTCCCGGCCTTCCAGGCCTGTGGTCTTGACTCCGTCTACGACGAGATGTTCAGCAACTGTATGTACCTGCAGAGTATCACCCTGCCCGACTCGACAAAGTATATAGGCAGTAAGGCTTTCAGCGATTGTAAGGTCCTTCCCAAGCTGACCCTTCCCGCAACTGTTGACTCTATAGGCAATGAAGCCTTTACGGGCAGTGCCATCAAGGAGTTTATCGTGAAAAATCCCAAGCCGGCTGAAATTAATGCCGGAAAGGTATTCTCAGGCTTGCTTAACGAGAAAAACTATGTAATCTATGTGCCGGACAGTGTGGTCTCCCTCTATAAAGAAAAGTGGGCAGATGTGGCAGACCATATCAACTCTGTGGGCAGTCGCCGTGGTCTAAGGGTTATCAAAATGACTAAGGCGGGCACGCTGAAAGACTCGCTGAACCTGACCATAATCAATACCAGTGTTTCTACCGTCCATTATGTCACTGGCATGATGGCGCAATATGACTCGCTGCGTATAAGCGGTCCGCTTAATGGCGAAGACATCCTGGTATTGCGCGCCCTTGGCGGTCGCAATGTACTGAACGAGCGCAACTATGAGGGACGTCTACGTTATCTGGACTTGTATGATGCCGATTTGAAGGAGAGTGACTTCTGTTACAATACAGGCTCGTCAAGCAATCCTGATGCCATTGAGTCATTCGGTTATATAGAAAAAGACAACCAGATAGGTTGTGGCATGTTCAGCGGAATGACACACTTGGAAACACTCATAACGCCCAATAGTGCCACAGAGATAAAGTATGCGGCATTTGACAATTGCCCCAAGCTGAAGACGCTCGTGGTGGGTGACAATGTGGTCAAGGTAGGAAAGAATGCAGCCATGAACTGTCCCAACATGGAGTATCTGGTCATGTTGCCCGAGATCGTGCCTATTACAGACTATACATCGTGGGCATTCCATGCCACCGGTACTACGAACAACAAGAATATGTCGGGCGGTATCGTTCTTAGTGACTATACCCGCATATACATGATAGTCCCCCCTGTTAGTGGAGAAAAATATTTCAAGAACATCGAGTATACCAAATATACAGCAGACTCTATAAGCTGCCTGTTCCAAGACCAGGCGTTGTTTAGGGCTATGAAGAAAGCCCATATCTTCTCTCCCTACGACTTGGCCTATATGCGTAGTGTAGATGGAAAAGTTGCAGGAAATCAAAGCGTCAATTCGTTCGAAGAATTGCTGATAACTACTGTCCAGGTTCTTGGAAGGGGGTCGCTCACCGGCATGAAGGGTATGACAGAGGTGGCGTTGCCTATATGCCTTAAGGAAATCAAGGAAGGAGCCTTCGAAGGTTGTTCGTCACTGAAGAAGATATATGCGTTCAACATGGACTGCCCCACCTTGGTAAAAGGGGCCTTTAACGACCTTCCCACCGACTTCGTGATAAACGTGTCGCAGGGCTATGAAGACCAGTACCGCAAAGCTTGGCCGGAGTATGCTGACCATATCAAGGCCTACCGTCCGGAGATGAACATCCGTGAGGTAACGCTCAAAGAGATGAACACTCTGGCTGACTCGCTGGGTCTGAAGGTGTGGATGAATTCTACCAACCGGTTGGTGACAAGCATTACGGGCGATATGTCCGGCATCACCGCCCTGAAGGTGAACGGACCTATAGGCAGTAAGGATGTGGCAGTGATGCGTATGCTTGCAGGACGTGAACCTGGCAGCAACTCGCTCTCGTACTCTACCAATCTGAAGTATCTGAACCTTTACGATGCCCAAATCTGTAAAGACGACATTAGATTCGGCTTTATAGACGACTTCAGTCATAGTATAGAGGAAGCTAACGAGGTACCGACGTGGTTCCTGTACGAGTGTTATCATCCACAGACGCTGGTGATGCCCAAGACTGCCACAAAGATCAATTCATATGCATGTTATGATATGTACTCGCTCAAGAGTGTTGTCATCGGCGATAAGACCACTTACATTGATGATGACGCCTTTGGCGAGTGCGATAATCTGAAGACAATGATATTCCTTTGTGACCAGAAACCCAAGCTCGATGACGACGCCTTTACAGACCCCATCATGTACTACAACGATGTGCATAAGGTGGACAAGATGTACGTGCGCAAGGATATCATCGACGACTATACTGCCGACACGGAATATACGCAGCATGCCAACCACATCACCAGCGTGTTCTCCAACGACGACCTCTTCCGTGCATACGGTTCCAAGGGTATCGGTTGCGAGGACGACCTGGCATCCATCAGCGCCATCACGGGTTGGTTTACCTGGTATGACAACATCACCGACCTGAGTTCGCTGAAGAGCTCGAACATCACTACGTTTAACCCGAGTGATGTGGAAAACCTCTCGGCACTGCAACATGTAAGTCTTCCGTCGACCGTGAAGACCATCGGCGACGATACCTTTGCCAACAACAAGCAACTCTCGTGGGTAGACCTGAGCAAGTGCGACAGCCTTACCTCCAGTCTTGGTGATCTTGGTATTACAACCGATGCACTGCTCTACGCCCCGTCTACAGCCAGCGCATCAGGTTCTTCCTCGTCTGTGAGGAGCAACAAACTGTTTGCCGCGACAAAAGACCGTAGCGTGGTCAACACGGTATATACGGTTGACGGTCAGCTGGTGTGCGACGAGTATCAACTGCCCACCACACGCGACTACGATGTGCCCAAGGCATTCACAGCCAAGAAAATTGTGCTCGACCGCGAGTTCACACCGCAGACCTATACCACGCTGGCACTGCCGTTCAGCCTGTCAAAGACACCCTCGGGCTTCAAGTTCTTCAAGCTTGATGAAGGTCAGGAATTCAATATGGGGCTGAAGCGTACCTCTACAACCGAGGCCAATGCACCCTATGTGGTGTGGACCGAGAAAGACCAGATGGTCATCGATTCGCCCACGATGGTAAGCACAACGCAGCCCGGCAAGTCGTTGAACAATCTGGGGTATACCATGTGGGGAACGCTGAGTGGCGTTACCAATAGCTATGCTACGGCGATGAAGGCCCTCACCTTCGACAGCGAGAAGAACCTGTGGAATCTTGTACCTGCCGATGACTCGACGTCGGTTGCTCCCTTCACAGCCTATGTGCAGGTGCGTAATACGACGGCATCGAACACCGATGTGCCTAACGTGTTCCTCGACCCGCAGTACTTCTACAGCGTAGGAACAGCCAAGCATATGCTCGACGGTGAGGATGTGAAGTCGCTTTCTACTGAAGAGATGACGCTTGTCGACGCACAGGACTTCAAGGCAGATGAGGGCGTAAGTTCCTTCACTGCCGACAAGGCCACCTACACCCGCGAGATGAGCACCACATGGGGCACGCTCTGTCTGCCGTATGCTTACGAGGCGACGGGCAATGAGACTTGCGAGTTCTATGAGATGACAGAGAACAAAGGCTCGTCATTAGTGCTCACCAAGCTCACCGGCACGGTGTCGGCAGGTCGCCCAGTGATGGTACGCCGCCGCTATAGCGGAGTGCCTGTCGTGATCAGTCCGAGCGAGGCGGTAAGCGTGTGTACCAGCGAGGGCACAGCCAATATGCTGAGCGGCTCGTTTACCGAGACCACCGTGCCTGAAGGTTCCTACATCATCTCCAAGGACAAGTTCTGGTTGGTAGACAGCAGTCAGAATACCAGCGGTGCAAAGATCAAGGCATATCGTGGCTATGTGACAACAAATGGTGCTCAATCCGCCAAGCTGAACATTGCCATAGAGGGTGAGACCACGGGCATCGATGAGCTGAACAGTGTGGAGGACGATGCCCATGCCGAATACTATGATGCTGACGGTCGCCGCACCAACGGCTTGCAGAAAGGTCTCAACATCATCAAGAGCGGCACGAGAGTAGTTAAAGTAA
>CAVJZZ010000125.1:0-4350 GCA_963654295.1 Lachnospiraceae bacterium
GCGGGGCTGGACCCTGATGCCGTCCGCATTGAAAAAACGTGAAGGCAAGCCCTCATAGGAAGTGGTGTCGGCAGCCATAGCCGTGAGTGAGGAGTCTGGGGTCTCGGTAATAGTGCTGTCTGCTTTGACTTCTGAGGTCTGTGTCGCACGCTTGTCCGTTTCCGCCACCGAAGGGAATATGCATCTCACCAATGCCAACACGATTACACAGATGCCAAAACCCTTCAAGTATGTATTCTTGCCAATCTTCATGTTTCCTATATATTATTAAGGTGAGGCACGCAACGGCGTGCCCGACAATATGCCAATGACAAAGCAAGCGGACGCAGCGAAAGCCGATAGCAGTTTGCCGCGTGCGGCTTGTCCTATGCAAAGTTACAACAAAAAGCACACAAAGCGCAACGAGGAGAATAAAATATTTGTGGGTTTCGTGTTTTTATTGTAAATTTGCAGCAAATTAATGATAAGAGAAAATTGATAGAAAAGCATATCGTTCTGGAGGATATCGACCCCGTAGTTTTCTATGGTGTGGGCAATGGTCACCTGCAGATGGTGAAGTCTCTGTTTCCCAAGCTGAGGATTGTGGCACGCGATAATGTGATTAGGGTGCTCGGCGATGAAGAGGAAATGTGCAAGTTTGAAGAGAACGTAGAAACCATGCGTAAGCATGTGCTCAAATACAACGCCATTACGGAAGAAGACATTCTCGATATCGTGAAGGGAAAGAAGACCAAGGCGGATGCCGTGAAAGGCGTTTTGGTCTACAATATATCCGGGAAACCCATCAAAAGTCGCGGCGCCAACCAACAGAAGCTGATAGACGCCTACGATAAAGACGATATGATATTTGCCGTAGGACCTGCCGGAACGGGAAAGACTTATCTTAGCATAGCCCTTGCGGTGAAAGCCCTCAAGGAAAAAACTGCTAAGAAAATCATCCTCAGCCGCCCAGCCGTTGAAGCCGGAGAGAAGCTCGGCTTTTTGCCAGGCGATATGAAAGACAAGATAGACCCTTATCTGCAGCCGCTCTATGATGCGCTCGAAGATATGATTCCAGCTGTAAAGCTGCAGGATATGATGGAGAAGCACATTATCCAGATCGCCCCACTCGCCTTCATGAGAGGACGTACGCTGAGCGATGCCGTGGTGATACTCGATGAAGCGCAGAACACCACACCAGCCCAAATCCGCATGTTTCTCACCCGCATGGGCTGGAATACGAAGATGATTATCACTGGCGACATGACCCAAATCGACCTGCCGCGTGACCAAAAAAGCGGACTCAAGGAGGCTTTGTCGATATTGGACGGTGTGGAGGGCATATCCGTCGTGAACCTGCAGAAGGAAGACATTGTCAGACACAAGCTCGTCACCCGTATCGTCAAGGCATACGACACCTATGACAAGAAACGCGACGAGGAACGGAAACAACGCGAAACGGAGAAGCAAGCAACGCATTAAAACACTATACAATGAAAGCATTAACAAAGACTGATTTCCATTTTGATGGACAGAAAAGTGTGTACCACGGTAAGGTACGTGATGTTTATGACATTAACGACGACTTGCTCGTCATGGTAGCGACCGACAGAATCTCGGCTTTCGATGTCATCCTGCCCAAGGGAATACCCTTCAAGGGACAGGTGCTCAACCAGATTGCCGCCAAATTCCTCGACCAGACCACAGATATCTGTCCCAACTGGAAGCTGGCAACGCCAGACCCAATGGTTACAGTCGGCTTGAAATGCGAAGGATTTAGAGTGGAGATGATCATCCGCTCTATCCTGACCGGTAGCGCCTGGCGCGCTTACAAGGACGGTTGCCGCGAACTCTGCGGCGTGAAACTGCCTGAAGGCATGAAGGAGAACCAGCGTTTCCCCGAGCCTATCATCACTCCTACGACCAAGGCGGACGAGGGTCATGATATGAATATCTCCAAGGAGGAAATCATCGCACAGGGTCTCGTAAGCGCTGAAGACTACGCTGTGATGGAAGATTACACACGCAAGATCTTCGCCCGTGGACAGGAAATTGCTGCCAAGCATGGTCTTATCTTGGTAGATACGAAGTATGAATTCGGCAAACGCGATGGAAAAGTTTACCTCATTGACGAGATTCACACACCCGACAGCAGCCGCTACTTCTATGCCGACGGCTATGAGGAGAAGTTTGAAAAGGGAGAACCCCAAAAGCAACTCTCCAAGGAATTTGTGCGCCAATGGCTCATTGAACACGACTTCATGAACGAACCCGGACAGAAGATGCCCGAGATTACGGACGAGTATGCCGAGAGCGTGAGCGAGAGATATATCGAACTCTATGAGCATATCACCGGCGAGAAGTTTGACAAGGCGGCTGAAGAAGGTGATATTGCAGCAAGAATAGAAAAGAATGTGAGCGAGTATCTCGCTTCAAGAAAATAGCAACGACAAACAAGAGTTGGAAGACAGCGGCACAGGATGCACACCGATGAAGTGCACGGCTGCTGTCTGCCAACTTTTTCTCATTTTCAGATGTACGGACAAGAGAAGATAAAGCCTTACGGAAAGGACGGTGACAAGGGAAAGCTCGTGGAGCAGATGTTCGACAACATCGCTCCTACCTATGACAAACTGAACCACCGCCTGTCGTGGAACATCGACCGCGGATGGCGCAAGTGTGCCATCAAGCATTTACAGCCGTTCCATCCACAACGTGTGCTCGACATTGCTACAGGTACGGGTGACTTCGCCATTCTGTCGGCAAGGATGCTCCAGCCTCAAACGCTCATGGGCGTAGACATATCTGAGGGTATGATGGAGATAGGCAGAAAGAAGGTGAAAGCCGAAGGACTCGACGGAATCATCTCGTTTCAAAAAGAGGATTGCTTGTCCATGTCGTTCGAAGACGAAAGTTTCGATGCGATTACGGCAGCCTTCGGAATACGCAACTTCTCTGACCTCGACCGTGGTTTGAAGGAGATGCACCGCGTGCTGAAGACAGGTGGACACTTGAGTATCGTGGAGCTAAGCCAACCCGTAAGCTTTCCGATGAAGCAACTGTTCGGCATCTATTCGCACACATTCCTGCCTCTTTACGGGCGGATGATTTCTAAAGACCAGAGTGCATACAACTATCTCATCAATACGATTGAAGCCTTTCCACAAGGCGAACAGATGATGAAGATATTCCAAAAGGCCGGGTTCAAGGAGACTGGCTTCAAGCGAATCACCTTCGGTATATGCACCATGTATTATGCAACCAAGTAATAAAGAACAAAACAACAAGACATTATGGATAAATACGGACTGATTGGCTATCCCCTGATTCACTCGTTCTCGCGTTCTTATTTCAACGAAAAGTTCCAAAACGAGAACATTGATGCCACCTACGAGAACTTTGAGATACCTACAATCGAGAATTTGCCCGAGGTGATCGACTCCAACCCCGAACTCAAGGGACTCAACGTGACCATACCTTATAAAGAAAAGGTGATAAGTTATCTCGATTCGGTCAGCCCGGAAGCCCGTGCCATCGGTGCGGTCAATGTCATCAAGGTGACGCACAATGGCAACACAACCTCGATGAAGGGCTACAACAGCGATGTCATCGGCTTCACGAAAAGCATTGAACCGTTACTTGAACGCTGGCACAAGAAGGCGCTTGTCCTTGGCACTGGCGGTGCGTCGAAAGCCGTGGGCTATGGTCTGCGCTCGCTTGGACTCGAAACGGTGTATGTGAGCCGCTACGAACGTCCAGGCACCATCCAATATGACAAGATCACCCCAGAAGTGATCAAGGAATACAATGTCATCGTCAACTGCACGCCTGTGGGCATGTATCCCCATGTGGACGAATGTCCGAACCTTCCCTATGAGGCTATGGATAGTCACACCCTACTTTATGATCTCATCTACAATCCTGACAAAACCATGTTCATGAGAAAGGGAGAAGAGCATGGAGCCACCGTCAAGAACGGTCTCGAAATGCTGCTGCTCCAGGCATTCTCCAGTTGGGAATTCTGGAATGAGGACGACAACAAATAAGAAAAAGAACATACAAAAATACAAATAGCAATCATGGACAAGAGCAATCGCTATATGATGCGCGGTGTGAGCGCCGCCAAAGAAGATGTGCACAACGCCATCAAGAACATCGACAAGGGAATCTTCCCACAAGCTTTTTGCAAGATTATTCCCGACATTCTCGGTGGTGATCCCGACTATTGCAACATCATGCACGCCGACGGCGCCGGCACAAAGTCGTCACTCGCCTACATGTACTGGAAAGAAACGGGTGACCTCAGTGTATGGAAAGGCATCGCACAGGATGCCATTGTGATGAACACCGACGACTTGCTCTGTGTGGGCG
>CAVJZZ010000126.1:0-4279 GCA_963654295.1 Lachnospiraceae bacterium
GGATGGGCACCCCTTTTCATTCCCTTTGGCGAAAGCCATTCATGTACGTTTCATAACACTATGCTTTTATATAATTCTACTAATTTCGTGCAAAAGTAACAATAATATCAAACTTCTGCAACTGTTTTGCCTAAAATATTTATTCTTTGTCGTTTCCCTTCGCTTCAAGGATGGCGTTCACCTCCACCTCCGTTTGGGTAAGTTTGTCATTGCACAGTTTCATCAACCGCTGCGCTTGTTTGAGATATGTTCCCATCTCATCTATGCCAAGCTCATCGGTTTCCAGTTTGCCGACGATGCCCTCCAATTCGGCAAGCGCCTCCTCGTATTTCACTTTCTTTTCCATATCTTTCCTTTTTTACTGTTCCACCTTACTATATATCTTACCCTGCTGCAATCGGGTTTCCAACAGGTCTCCCGGCTTCACTTGCGAGGCAGACCTTACCACCTTGCCGTCCAAGAGCGTAATGCTATACCCTCTATTCAACAACAGTTCGGGATTGAGCATCTCCGTCTTTTGCCGAAGAAGAGCCAAGCGTTGCCTTTCACGCAGCAATCGGTTCCCTGCCAAAGGTGCCAGTCTCTGCTGGAGAAGTTGAAGCCGATGCCGTGCTGCAGACAATGACAACCGTGCTGCAGACGACACGTTTCCTGCCAAAGGTGCCAAGCGCAAGCGTTCTGTTTCCAACCGGCGACGGGCAAGTTTCGTCAACATCTGTCCGCAATAGCTAATGCGGCTTTGGGTCTGGGCGAGATTGTCTATCAAGAAAGCAGCAGCCGCCGTAGGAGTCTTCACCCGGGTGTACGAAATCATATCAAGCACACACTCGTCACGTTCATGACCGATACCTGTAATCACAGGCAAAGGGAAGTTAGCCACATTTTCCGCCAGCAACAGTGTATCGAATCCCGACATGTCGCTCGTAGCACCACCGCCACGGATAATCACCACCACATCGAATTCATCCATCAATGCATTGATGGCATCAAGTGCCGAAATGACACTACGTTCCACACCCTCGCCCTGCATCACAGAAGGGAATAGCCTTGTGGAGAAGACAAAACCTTCATCGTTGGATGCCAACTGGTTGCAGAAGTCACCATATCCGGCGGCAGTTGCACTGGTAACCACAGCAATACGCTGTGCGAAAGGCGAGAGGGTGAGTTGCTTGTTCAGGTCGAACACCCCTTCCTCTTTCAAGGTCTGGATAATCTCCATACGCTTCCGTGCCATGTCGCCCACCGTATAGTTGGGATCTATGTCGACGACTATCCACGAGAACCCGTAGTTTTCATGAAACTGCGGATACACCTTGAGGAGCACCCTCATCCCCGCATGAAGCGTCTGCCCCGTAGCCCTTTCAAAATAAGGACGGAGCATCAGCCACTGACTGCGCCAGCATTTGGCGGCAGCCTTTGCCACGGGCGTATTGCTGTCTGCCGACTTTTCTATCAGTTCCATATAGCAATGCCCGCGGCTCTCGCGCACTTCAGACAGTTCAGTCTCCACCCAATATTCATCAGGCAGCGACTGCTCGATGCTTTCGCGCACCAAGGCATTGAGTTGAAGCAGGGAATAGCGTGTCTCGTTCATCATTGTCGATTGTTTCTGCAAAGATAGTGCGAAAGGTGCGTAATGCAAAACAAAACACAGAAAATGTCGACATCTCTTCGCCCACTCGGATTTTTACACTATCTTTGCACACATTATTAATAATAAACAATGGACAATAAGAAAGCAGCACTCGAATTAGGGACGAAGCCCGTGGGCCAACTGCTCACCCAGTATGCCATCCCGGCTATCATAGCGATGACGGCTTCCTCGCTCTACAACATCACAGACAGCATCTTCATCGGACAAGGAGTGGGCGCACTCGCCATCTCAGGCTTGGCCATCACATTCCCGCTCATGAACCTCGCCGCTGCATTCGGTGCAGGTGTCGGCATCGGAGCCTCTACATTCATCTCCATGAAACTGGGGCAAAAGGACTATAAGACCGCAGAACACATTCTCGGCAACACCATAACCCTCAATGTCATCATCGGTCTTGCCGTGGGGTTGTTCAGCCTCATCTTCCTTGACCCCATACTCCGGTTCTTCGGTGCCAGCGATCAGACCCTACCCTATGCGCACGACTACATGGTCGTGGTCATGGCAGGCAACTTGATTTCGCACATGTATTTCGGACTGAATGCCGTGCTGCGTGCTGCCGGAAAGCCAAAACAGGCCATGTATCTGACCATCTTCACGGTGGTGCTGAATGCCGTGCTCTCCCCGATCTTCATCTGGCCCATGCACATGGGCATACAAGGAGCCGCACTTGCTACCATCCTCTCACAACTTGTAGCACTGCTCTGGCAGTTCCGCATCTTCAGTGACAAGAAAGAGATTCTGCACTTCCAGCGCGGCACTTACCGCTTGCGCAGCGACCTTGTGAAGAACATACTCGCCGTGGGCGTGTCGCCATTCGCCATGAATGTCTGCGCTTGCATCGTCGTGATATTCATCAACCACGGCATGGTCACCTACGGAGGAGACCTCGCAGTGGGCGCCTACGGCATTGCCAACAAGGTGGCGTTCATCTTTGTGATGATATGCATCGGACTCAACCAAGGCATGCAGCCCATCGCCGGATACAACTACGGTTCGCTGCAGCTCGACCGCATGCTCCACGTGGTAAAGCTCGCCATGATAGCCGCTACGGTCATCATGATTGTCGGTTTCTTGGTCGCCATGCTCATGCCAGGCTTCTGTGCACGTCTGTTCACCACCGACAAGACGCTCATCGAGATGTCCATCCGTGGCATCCGCATCGAGATGCTTCTGTTCCCCATCGTGGGCTACCAGATGGTGGTGACCAGCTTCTTCCAGAGTATCGGCAAGGCCAAGATCAGCATGTTCCTGTCGCTCTCGCGCCAGTTGCTGTTCCTTCTTCCGATGCTCATCATATTGCCGCCTTTCTTCAAGATCGACGGCGTGTGGGCGTCAATGCCTGTATCCGACCTTATTGCCGCTGTAGTGGCAGCATGGATTATGGCGGTGTATATGAAACGTTTTAGAAACCAACATAAAGAACTCACCTATGGAGAACAAAAAGATAATCATTAACGTTGGCAGGCAGTTGGGCAGTGGCGGACACGACATTGCCAAGATGCTCGCCAAGGATTTCGGCTGCACATTCTACGACAAGGAACTGCTCAACCTCGCAGCGCAGGAAAGCGGCTTCAGCAAGAAGTTTTTCGAGCAGAACGACGAACACAGGGGCTTCCTCAAGTCGCTGTTTCACATTCATGTTCCCTTTGCCAGCGACACGTCTTTCTATAACAACAAGTTCTCACAGGAGAGTCTGTTCCAGTTTCAAAGCGACGCCATCAAGAAAGCCGCCGACGAAGGTTCGTGTGTGTTTGTAGGACGCTGTGCCGACTACATCTTGCGCGACTACGAGAACATGGTATCCGTCTTCATCACTGCCGATATGAAAGACCGTGCCATGCGGGTGAGCCGACGCCATCTGTGTGATGCTGAGACGGCGGAGCGCATCATCGAGAACCAGGAAAGCGACCGTTCTTCCTACTACAACTACTATACGGGCAAGAAATGGGGACATGGAGCGAGCTACGATCTCTGTATCAATTCGAGCATACTCGGCATTGAGGAGACGGAAGCATTCATCAAGACATTCATCAAGAAACGGTTTGGAATGGAATGAAACGCATCGGCATCATCAGCGACACACACAGCTATTGGGACGAGAAATATGTGAAATACTTCTCTGAATGTGACGAGATCTGGCACGCCGGCGACATTTGTTCCCCAGAGATTGCAGAGCGGCTGAACGACATCGCCCAGTTGCGTGCGGTCTGCGGAAATTGTGACGGAGGCGACCTTCGGAGGATGTATCCCGAACTGCTGCGGTTCAAGTGTGAAGATGTCGATGTGCTGATGAAACATATCGGTGGCTATCCTGGCAACTACGACCGGAGCATCCGCGGACTCATCTATGCCAGTCCGCCCCAACTGTTCATCAGTGGTCATTCGCATATCCTCAAGATAAAATACGACAAGACACTCAACCTGCTCCACATCAATCCCGGCGCTGCCGGGATGCAAGGTTGGCAGAAAGAGCGCACAATAGTCAGGCTGACCATCGACGGCAGTAAGTTTACCGACTGCGAGGTCATTACCCTGTCAGACCATCAATAAAAACAACAAAAAACAAATCATATGAAACGTACATGAATGGCTTTCGCCAAAGGGAATGAAAAGGGGTGCCCATCC
>CAVJZZ010000127.1:0-4102 GCA_963654295.1 Lachnospiraceae bacterium
TCAAGGACGGTCGCATCTACATCCAGAAGGGCGCTGCCCTCTACAATGTAGCCGGTGCACAGGTGAAGTAATAAATCTCTATATACAAAAAATGGGATGGCACGCCAAGTGTCATCCCATTTTTTGTATATAGTAGCCTAATTCGACGCGCATATCATAGTAGGTGCAGCGTCCCCGCTGCATCCCCTAAGCTTGTCCGAAGTGCATGTCAGACATTTGTCTAAGCATTTCTCCCAACTGCGCGAAGGTCGACGTGGGGACACGTCGACTACTACAACTGCGCTTGTCCCCAATATTTCCATATTTCCATATTAAAACGCGGTGGCGCATCGACTACTATGCTGCGCATTGGCGGCAGGAATAACTGCATGAAAACATAAGGTTAGTCTCGGTGCCAGTACCAGCTAAGTGTTACTGCAGTCACAGCTATGCGAAACTCCAGTACCGGCTAGCTGGTACTGGAGTTTCGGTTAACCGGTACTGATAGCGGTACTGATAGCATGACTTTAGACAGTTAACTTCTGTCAGGAAGTAATATAGGCTCCAGGCTCACCCATGCCACTTTTATGGACAAACATTTTGTATTTTCTCGCACATGCACTATCTTTGCACAAACCAATAACACACCTTATGAAACAGATATCACTTATGATTGCATCGCTGCTGGTATGCCTTTCGGCAGCGGCGACAGACTACAACGTGCGCTTGTTCGGCGCCAAGGGCGACGGCGTGCAGTTGGACCACCACGCCATCAATGCCGCCATCGACTCTGCCGTAGCCCACGGCGGCGGAACCGTGATCGTGCCTGCCGGCACCTATCTCTGCGGCTCCATCCATCTGAAAAGCAACATCGACCTGCACCTGGAGCCGGGCGCTGTCATCAAGGCTACTGCCGACAAGACCGCCTACGACCCAAGTGAGCCGTTCAACTTCCCCGAATACCAGGACGGCGGCCACACCTATTTCCACAACAGTCTCATCTGGGCGGAGAACCAGCAGAACGTCAGCATCACCGGACACGGCATGATTGACGGCGACGGACTGACCAAGCAAGACACCGAGAAGGCGGGACATGTGCAGGGCGGAAGCATCGGCACGGGCGACAAGGCTATCGCCCTGAAATGCTGCAAGAACGTGCTCATCCGCGATATCACCATTTTTCGCGGCGGCCATTTCGCCATCATCACCACAGGTTGCGAGCGCGGCAACATCGACAACGTGACCATCGACACCAACCGCGACGGCATCGACATCGACTGCTGCAAGTATTTCAGTGTGACCAACTGCAAGGTGAACACCCCCAACGACGATGGCATCGTGCTCAAGGCAAGCTATGCCCTGAAGCGTGCCGTGGCGTGCGAGCACATACAGATAGACAACTGCCTCGTGACGGGTTACAAACTCGGCACCTTCCTCGACGGCACCTATGTGCCCGAGAAGGTGAACTGGGTGTGCGGACGCATCAAACTGGGCACCGAGAGCAACGGCGGCTACAAGAACATCAACATCTCGAACTGCAACTTCATGTATTCGTCCGGCCTGGCACTTGAAGAGGTGGACCAGGGGCGCATGGAGAACATCGTGGCGAGCAACCTGTCGATGGTGCACGTGCACCACTATCCCATCTATATCACCACAGGATGCCGCAACCGCGGTCCGAAAGACGTGACCACTCCCAGTTTTGGCGGCAACATCATGATCAGCAATGTCATCGCACAGGATTGCGACAGCCTTGCCGGCATCATCGTCACAGGCATGAAGGATGCACCACTTCATAACATCACGCTCCAGAACATACAGGTGGAATACCGGGGCGGCGGCACTGCCGACCTGAAGGACAAATCCTACCGTGAGCAAGGCACCAACTATCCCGAACCACGTTGGGCAGGTCCCACGCCCGCCTACGGACTCTATGCCCGCCACGTGGACGGACTCCATCTGCGCGACATCCATTTCAGCACCATCCGCCCGGACTATCGCCACCGCGTCATCCTCGATGATGTGAAAAATGTGGACATAGACGGCATCAAAGGTCCTGTCGAGAAGGGCGCGAAGGAGATTTTAATAATAAAGTAAGATGCTATCAGTCAGTTGTATAGAATAATACTATTGTAATATTTCCAAATTTATTTGGAGCGTATCATTATTTTATATACCTTTGCAGACAAGAACAAACCACAAAAACATGATGACTATGAAAGAACTGAAAGGAACAAAGACCGAGAAGAACCTCATGGAAGCGTTCGCCGGCGAATCGCAAGCCCGCAACAAATACAACTTCTTTGCTTCGAAAGCCAAGAAGGAAGGTTATGAACAGATTGCAGCACTCTTTGAGGAGACTGCCTTGAACGAGAAGGAGCACGCCAAGATGTGGTTCAAGTATCTTGAGGGTGGTGCCATACAGGACACCATGACCAATCTCAAGGCTGCCGCAGAAGGCGAGAACTTCGAGTGGACAGACATGTATGAGCGCATGGCGCAAGAAGCCGACGAGGAAGGTTTCACCGAGATTGCAGCAAGAATGCGCGGTGTGGCTGCCATCGAGAAGCATCACGAGGAGCGCTACCGCAAGCTCCTGAAGAACATTGAAGACAAGGTGGTGTTCTCGCGCGAGGGCGACTGCGTATGGCAGTGCCGCAACTGTGGACATATCGTCATCGGCAAGCAGGCTCCCGAGGTGTGCCCCGTGTGCAACCATCCACAGAGCTACTTTGAGATTAAGGCGGAAAACTATTGATTCCGTCGTGAACCCATAAAAACAAGGTGCCGTCCTTTCCGTTGTAGAAAGGACGGCACCTTGCCTTTTGATTCCGGCGATGCCGGGGTATCATATAAATTCTTCCTTGTCTTTCACCTTCATTTCGTTCACATATTTGCGTATCAGCGCCGACGAGTCTTCCTTCTTGCAGATGAGCAGCACGTTGTCGTGCTCAGCCACGATATAGCCGTCCAGACCGTTGACCACCGCCAGGCGTCCTTTGGGCACCTTGACGATGTTGTTGTGGCAGTTCTCGAAGACCACATCGGAATCGATAGCCACATTGTCGTTGCCGCCCCGGTTGAGCGACTCATAGATGCTGTGCCACGTGCCGAGGTCTGCCCATCCGAAATCGCTCACCATCACGCTCACATCGTCTGTCTTCTCAAGCACGGCATAGTCGATCGACACGTTGGGGTAGGCGGCAAAATGGGTCCGCACATATTCCGCTTCGTCTTCCACCACGGTATCGCCATAGGCGAGGTCGGCACGGTCGCTGATTTCGCGGAACAGCCGCCTCAGGTTGGCGAGCATATAACTGGCGTTGGAGACAAATACGCCCGTGTTCCAATAGAACTCGCCGTTGTCCATAAACATCTGGGCAAACTGCCGTTCGGGTTTTTCTGTGAACGACTTCACCCGGTATACATCCTTTTCTGTAGACTCGTCACCAGCCTGTATGTAGCCGTATCCCGGCTCAGGTCGGGTGGGTTTCACGCCTAACACGAGGGCACGGCGGTTACCGTCTACGAAGCGGAGCGCACGTTCCACATTGCGGGCGAAAGCTGCCTCGTCGAATACAGCCTGGTCTGACGGAGCCACCACGATGTTGGCATCAGGATTGTCGCGAAGAGCGTGGTGGGAAGCCCATGCCACACTTGGTGCGGTATTGCGGTTTACGGGTTCGCACAATATGTTTTCGGCAGGCAGTTCGGGCAGTTGTTCGCGCACGAAACCTTCATACGCCACATTGGTAGAGACGAGAATGTGCTCCCGGGGCAGTATCTTGGCAAGGCGGTCGTAGGTCAGCTGCAGTTGGGTGCGTCCTACGCCGAAGAAATCGACAAATTGTTTCGGGCAATGCTCTCGGCTGCAGGGCCAAAGCCTGCGTCCCCTTCCTCCTGCAAGGATGACGCAGTAGTTGTTATTTCGGTTTGTCATAGTGTGTTACAGATTTAAAATTCTACTTGCGAAAGTAATCAAAAAGTGCTATACATGCAAGTTTTTTGAGTTTTTTTGACGTTATTGTTTGTGGTTCCGGAAAAAAGCATTACCTTTGCACCGCAATAAGCCCAGATGGCGGAATCGGTAGACGCGCTGGTCTCAAACACCAGTGGAGCAATC
>CAVJZZ010000128.1:0-3832 GCA_963654295.1 Lachnospiraceae bacterium
CGATGCCCACATGACACATGATGCCGATGAAGGAGAGCAGCACGATGGGCTTGCCGAGGAGTTTGAGACAGTCTATGAAACCCGAAGCCTCACCTTTCGGTTTCTCTTCCTCGATATGCGTTGCCCCCAGAAGCATCGTTGCCACAATGCCTATCACCATATAAATGGGAAACAGAACCCGCCAGCCAAGACCAAACGAAGGTATGCTTGCCATGGCTCCCCACATGGCGATATATGGAGCGAGGAAGGATGCGATGGCCTTGACAAACTGTCCGAAGGTGAGCGTGGAGGCAAGATTCTTGCCCGAGGTCACTGCCGACACCATCGGGTTGAGTGAGGTCTGCATGAGCGTGTTGCCGATGCCAAGCAGAGAAAACGACACGAGCATCACGCCGAAGGTCTCGTCGAAGATGGGGAGAAGAAGAGAGATGACAGTCACTACGAGAGAGAGCAGCACGGTCTTCTTCCTGCCTATCTTGTTCATCAGCATGCCCGTGGGCACGGAGAATATCAGAAACCAGAAGAACACGAGCGAAGGAAACAGGTTCGCCGTAGCGTCATTCAGCGTAAGGTCTTCCTTCACATAGTTGGATGCGATGCCCACCAGGTCTACGAATCCCATGGCGAAGAAGCACAACATCACGGGGATGATTGCGAGTTTGTTTGCTTTCATGATTGTGTTGATTTAGGGATTTAGAGTGCCAGTTTGTGAATCTTCACGTTCAGGAAGTCGGCCTTGCCGCCCTTGGTGTAGAACTTCACGTTCTCATAGGGAGCCACGGGGAAGACGAGGTTGGTCATGGCGATGCGACCACCATCGACAAAGAGTTCCACGGATGACTTATCCACAAAAATATCTACATGATAGGTCTTCTTGCCGTCCTCGCAGAGACTCAGCGGTGCCCAGGTGGCAAGGGCGAAGTCATTCTTATAGTTGATGGAGTTTACCTCGCGAGCTGGCAACTTAGCCTGAGCCTCGCGCTGTTTGTCCCATGCCAACTCGATGTCGTGGGGCACTGACTTCTTACCGAAGTCAGTCAAACCACTCTCCGTCCTGTCGGTAACGATGCGACCATTCTTCATGTCAAAATAGATGAGGGTGCGCTCACGCTTGTTGTTGGAGATTTCTATGCCGGCAATGCCGTTGGCATCGGGAGTGACGTCTGCCTCTATCTCAAAGGCACCGTCCATTCCTGCGGCAGCACCCTTTAGGCTTTTGCTTCCGTCTACGGTCTCATTACCCAGTTCATGGGTCACCTTGCGCAATGCCAACACCTCTGGGGCAGGACCTTCCTGCACGTAATACTTGCCGTTCTTCTCGAAGAGGCTCAACTCTCGTGGCAGTCCGTTGGCACCACGGTTTTGCTTAAACGGAGTGAGGTTGGCATACTGCCAGTTGCTCATCCATGTCATTGCCAATACGCGGTCACCAGTATTGGAGAAGGTGACAGTGGCGTAGTGATCCTTGCCATAGTCGAGCCACTTGGACTCCTTGGGGTCCTGACATGTGAAGGTCTTGCCATCAAAGTCGCCCACGAAATACTCCGTGGCGCTACCGCCGAAGATGCATCCAGGATTGATGTTCATAATCATCACCCACTTCATGTTGTTCTCGTCGCCATTGACGGGCAACTGGAAGAAGTCGGGGCACTCATACTGGCAAGGTTGCTGACCCATGCCCTCGCCGAAGGCACTCACATAGTCCCACTTCTTCAGGTTCTTCGACTTGTAGAGGCGCATCTCCTTATCGGCGGACACAATCATATACCAGCACTTGCTCTTCTCATACCAGAACACCTTGGGGTCGCGGAAGTCCTTCAATCCGTCGAAGGGAGTGAGCACAGGGTTGCCCTCATATTTAGTAAAGGTGCGGCCGTTGTCAGTGCTATAAGCCATGCACTGCACCTCGTCGTGGTTTGTGCTGTTGTTAGTGTAGATGGCGATGATAGCATTCTTGCCATAGCCAGCCGTATTCTTCTTGTCTATCACCGAACTGCCCGAGAAGATGTGTCCCACAGGGTCGCGGGCGATGGCTGGGTCGAGATGTTCCCAGTGGAGGAGGTCCTTGCTCACAGCGTGTCCCCAGTGCATGTTGCCCCACTTGCTGCCGTAGGGGTTATACTGGAAATAGAGGTGATATTCACCGTCCTTATACACCATGCCGTTGGGGTCGTTCATCCATCCGTAGAGCGGCGTGAAGTGATAGGAAGGGCGATAGTAATCTGTATTGGTAGTGTCGAAAGTATCGCTGAGCTTCATCAGGTTCACGGCGAGGGCATCCTTCTTCAGTCCGAGAATCTTCACCGTGGCAGTCTTTCCCTTGCCGAGGCCGAAAGGCACATAGTAGTCGGCACCGTTCTGGGCGAGGCGGATGTCCATCCAAGTATCGTCCTTGCTGCCCGTGTCGAGAAGCACCTGAGCCTCATCCTTCTCTTCCTGGATGGGGAGGAGCAGATACTTCGTAGGATTCTCCACCTTAATAATAGTAGTGTCACCCTTGTGCTCGATGTTCATCTTCTGTGCCATGGCAGAAGTCGTGGCGGTTGCCATCATCATGAGGCAAGCAGCCTTTGTAATCATCTGATTGGATTTCATGATTGTTATGTTTTTAATTATTGGTTATTGTTGTTTTGTAGCAGCAAAGGTACAGAAAACACAGAATTACCATATCAATCACGTTTCATTGATTACAACAAATCGTTCATGCAACACCACTTGCACCATATGAACGATTCCACCTCTTAGCACCCTTCTGTATAGACATGATTTGCATGAATTTAATTCAGAAAAGCGACGAGTTACTTGTCTATTCAAAACAAAAGACTTATCTTC
Source organism: Lachnospiraceae bacterium (assembly GCA_963654295.1). Lineage (GTDB taxonomy): Bacteria > Bacteroidota > Bacteroidia > Bacteroidales > Bacteroidaceae > Prevotella. Next base: position 2,833 of record CAVJZZ010000128.1, read on the forward strand.
GCAAAGGGAACGTGTAATGTTTCAAAAAGGAGGCAAACATGGACAGACAACAAACGATACAAACAATACATGACTACATGGCGAGCCAACCCGTAGTGAAGGCCTGGATATTTGGCTCTTTTGCTCGTGGCGAAGACAAACCCAAGAGCGATATTGACATCTTGTTTATCCCAGACTTCGAGCATGGCTCTTTTACCTTGCTGACTCATGGTGGCATGTATGAAGACCTGAAACAACTTCTTGGTCGAGAAGTCGACTTGGTGGTTGACGGTTCTTTGCGCCCATACGCCAAAGAAAGTGCAGAACGTGATAAAGTATTAGTCTATGAGAGAGCCATCTAGAGACAAAGGACGTCTGGAGGATATTGTGGAATACTCCAATAATGTTCTCAAAATCATAGAAGGAGTTGAGTTTGAAGAATTCGCCAACAATATCCTCGTCTACTTTGCTACAATGAAGAATATTGAAATTGTAGGAGAGGCTGCATATATGCTTACAAAAGAATTCAAGGCAAAATATACGGAAATACCTTGGAAACAGGTAGAAGGTATGCGCCATGTGCTCGTTCATGGTTATTCGCAAGTTCTGCCGAAGATTTTATGGGCTACAGCCAAGGAGGACATTCCGAATATAAAGGCACAAGTTGAAAAGTATCTTGCCGATATTGACTGGGAGAACTATATAATCTAACGTCATACACTTCCAAACCGGAACGATAAAAGCCAGTCCTGCTTTCATCTGCAGAACTGGCTTCTCTTTGTTATCCTTTACATCAATTTACCCTTATATCTATTAATATATACCTTACTTGAAGAACTGGAGCGTTAGAACTTCAGCGAGGCGGTGAACTCCACGGTGAAGGGGCGGAGGTAGCTACCTGTCATCAGCTGGTTCTTGATGCCCTGAGCCTCATCCTTGGTAATCAACTCGGCACCGGCGATACTGCCCTTGGCACCTGTCTGGTTGAGGAAGTTGACCACCGTGCAACCGAGAGCCAAAC
>CAVJZZ010000129.1:0-3660 GCA_963654295.1 Lachnospiraceae bacterium
TAAATGATGCCAAATATCTCTGTTTCAGAAATTTCACCCCCCCCCGACAGCTTGTGCTTCCAATAAATATTCGTAACTTTGCACAAATTTTATATAACGTTTACATATGCAGATGCACAACAAACATCACATTCACATGCAGGAGCTGATGGGGCGCAGCCTCGTTCCTGTGTTAGCGTTGCTGTTGTCGCTTGTGTCGGTTACCATGCGTGCCGATGACATTCCTACACTTAACGACAGCAGTTATTACGAAATTTCCACAGCGGCTCAGCTCAAGTGGTTTGCCGCGAAAGTTAATGCAGGCGACCAGAGTATCAACGGTGTACTTACCGCCGACATCGACTTGTCGGAATTGGGAGAAGACTATTGGACGCCTATAGGCTACGTGTCGGAAGAGAGTCTGTCGAGCAAGACTTACAAGGGTAAGTTTAATGGCGACAACCACGTGATACGCGGTCTTGTACTTCGCAAGGCGGCAGCCAGCGGTCTCTTTGGCTATACCGAAGGAGCCACCATCAGCAACATAATAGTTAGCGGAGCGCAGATGAAGGGCACGCGCGATGCCGTTGTTGCCTCTTTCCAGTATGGCATCGGCGCCATTTGTGGAGTGGCTACAGGCGGTACGGTGGTAAGCAATTGCCACGCTACCATGACTGAGATAAACTATTTTATCGACGATGATATCAAGCAGAAAGACATCGACTGCGTGGGCGGCATCGTGGGCGAATTGCGCAACTCTACCGCTACAGGTTGTAGTGCCGACGGCTTTATACGTACCGACGGCAAGTATGTGGGCGGTATCGCAGGTGCGGTAAACGTGGGTATTGTCAAGGCCTGCCAACTGAAAGCCTTTAGCGGCGGAAACTCCAAGGTGGTCGGACTTACCGATGTAGGCGGTATTGTAGGTTATCTGCAGGGCCGCAGCCTTGCCAATGCCATCGTAGACTGTACTGTGGCAGACGGTTCTGTAATCACCGCTTCAGGTGTGTACGAACGCGATACCGTAACGTACAATACCCCTCAGATATGGGGAACCATTTGTGGTGCCGATACCATGCTTGCCGAACCGGGCGAGTGGGACGGCCACTACGAAATATATACCCCGGACCAGCTGAAGTGGTTTGCCTCATTGGTGAACGGCGGCTCAACGAAGAAAAACGCCTGGTTGATGAACAACCTGAATATGAAAAATGCTGGCACGTTCAGTCCGATAGGCAACAAGAGTAATCCTTTCGCCGGCGAGTTCAATGGTCAGGAATTCACCATAGACAGTCTTTCCATCGCAAGCCAGGACTATGCCGGACTGTTCGGACACGTGAAGGACGGAAGGGTAATGAACGTTACGCTTACCAATACCTCACTTGACGCAGGCGACAACGACTATCAGGGACTTGTCGTCGGATGGCTTACGCAGAACTCGGGCAATTCCACATGTATGAGTTACATTGAGAACTGCCATGTGACTGGCGGAAACTTGTACCGCGGCAGTGATGGTGAGCCTAAATTTGTGGGCGGTGTTGTTGGCAAGGTGGACATGAGCGCCGAGGTGCGCAACTGTACCTTCCAAGGCATGGTGAAGGCACATGAGGACTATATCGGCGGCATTGCCGGCGGCATGGATTCGGGTGCGAAGATGTACAACTGTATCACTGTCGGTCCTTCAACAGTTTGGGGTGACGACTATGTGGGCGGTGTCGTGGGTTATATGACCGATACCGAGACCCTGATAGACAACTGCTATGCCGACCAAAGTGCGGGCAACATAGCCATACATGTCGAGGGCAGTGGCTACTCGGGGTTAATCCGCGGCTACGACAAGAGTGGTTCTACTACTAATACCAAGTACAATGAAGGCGGCTTGCAGTATGAGTTTACGGGGAAAAACATCACCGTGGAAGGAGGCAAAGAAGCCGCAGAACTGAAGATAACGGGAACGTCTACCAAAGGACAGGGCACTTACTACGCCATAAACGACATCGGAACGAAGTACAAATACCTGACAACAGAAATAGAGAAACTGGAAGGTGTGGAAGAACTTTATTTCTGGGACAACTGCAGCAACATTGCAGGCACAGAGGCATGCAACTGGATCAGCATGAAGATTGATGACTATGCCTTCGACAACAGTTTCAAAGTGCTGAAGATGTATTACAAGATGTTTGCCGGTGATGACCATGACGTGATGCTTCGTCCGACAGACGTCCGCCCTGCAGGTGAAAAAATGTTCGGCAACTGTCCCAATGCCAAGGTCTATGTGGATGCCGAGTACTACGAAGAATTCTGCAACGACTCAGTTTGGGGAAAATACAAGCAGTACATCGTGCCTGTCACCTCGATGCGTACGGAAGATGTCAATGCCGAGCATGGCTCACGCTATGCCTACGACCGCAACCGCGACAAGACAGGTTCTTTGGTGAAACTGAACAACAAGGTGCGCTAAGTGCATGTGATAGGTGCCGACGACAGCTACCTTACCAGTGACAACAACAACACGCTGTGGATCTACCAGGACATCGGCGAAACCTACGACTACAATACCACCAAGATATGGGCAAGCTCGTTCAAGGGCAAGGACAATATCAAACAGGTGAAATTCCAGTCCATTACCAAGTCGGGACGCCGACCCAGTCAGACGTTCAACATCGAGATAGGCGACTCTGCCTTTGCCAACTGCAAGAACCTCTATACCTTCAATGTGGCGCTGTACTCAGACGTGGACAAGGAACATGTGGAAGTGCTGCACCCCAAGGATATGCCGTTGGGCAAGGGCGTGTTTGCCGGTTGTTCCAACCTGAAGATCTATGTAGACCCATCGGTATTGAGCGAGTTCCTCAGCGATACCGAGTATGGCTGGGGAGAATACAAGAACATGATTGCAAGCTCCATTTCAGCCTGGGACGAGTACACGGAAGCCGGTGTGAAGTATGGTCATGTGGCTTCTTCCGACGGCAAGACCCGTTATACCAGCAAGAACAAGACCGAGATGGAGGAGTACGTGTCACCCTGGGTGGGTCAGTTCGGCAGCTTCACTGCCGACAATATACTTTGCCCGGATTACAATGGCACCATGTACTACATGATAGCCACGGGTGTAGACCCAGACAACAGCGACATCAAGGAGGGTACGCTGAAGATATACAACGACATTGGCAATACCACCGACTATAAGACCATCGCCCTGTCGCCCACCGGTTTCCGCAACAATACGCAGATACAGTCCATCGTCTTTGAAGACTGTGCCGGTTCGTCGGGCAATGCCAATGTGGGTCTTTCGCTTGTCATCCCCGACGGAACGTTCGAGGGATGCTCCAATCTGAAGGAACTCAACATGTACCAGTTCATTACCGATGGCAGCAACCACTACGAGAGCATCAAACCCTCGCAGATATTCATTGGCAAGAATGTGTTCAAGGGTGTTCACCATGACTTCCGCATCAAGGTGATTCCCGGTCTCTATGAAGACTATATCAAGGACCCCAACTGGAGTCAGTATAAAGACCTGATTACTGCGTCGGAGTATGTGCCTACCGGCAAGGACGACGTGGTGAAGAACGGTGTCACCTATGCCTATGCCTCGAATACCCTCAATACCATCAATACGAAAGAGACCTATGAGATGCAGACGTCTATATGGAACCTTCCTATCGTCATAGCCGAGAC
>CAVJZZ010000130.1:0-3622 GCA_963654295.1 Lachnospiraceae bacterium
ATCACCCAGTCGGTGATGTTGCCCTGCGTGGCATCGAAATTGATGCCTACTTTGGTGATAGGCTTGCCGCTTAGGGCGAAGCGTTGGCGGTAGTCCTTGAGGTTGATTTGTTTCATCGCCGCCTGTGCAGACTGGTTGAGTTTCAGTTCGATGATGTAGAGGTCGGTGCGTGTGAGCAACACCATGTCTACTCTGCCTTTGGGCGTATGCACTTCTACGTCCACCAGGTAGTCTGTCAGCAGAGAGAAGATGATGAAGAGCATCTGCTGGTAGTGCCCCTCGTAGTTGGTGACGTTGCAGTAGGGCACAGTGCCGAGGAAATCCTGCAGTAGTTGCAGTGCGTCGTCCATTTTGTTCTTGCGTATGAGAGCCGACATGCGTGCTATGGTGACACCACCCTGTTGGGCATACATTCCTTCAAGATAGTATGGCAGTAGATTGTCGTACAGTCCTACCTTTATCTCCTTGTTAGGGATATCGAGGGTGTAAAGTGTTGTTTCCTTGTCATAGTTTTTAATTGTGACATATCCGCTCTGATACAACAAAGGTGTGATGGTTCGCATATTCTCTGTCGGAGCATCGAATGCAGACTCCAATGCTTCCATAGGTGCAATGGTGGTGGGTAGCACGTCAAATATCCTTAGCATATTAATAAGGTATGTGGGCGTGCCTGAGGTGAACCAGTAAGCACCGAGTTCACGCTTTGAAAAGCAGTTGAGCAGACTATATGGGTTGAATACGTCGGGTGACACTTTTGAGAAGTGATAACCGTCGTATTGCTCCTTTAGTTTGGTTATTGTTTCTTCCCGTGAATATCCTAATGCTTTGGCAAGCATATCAATGTCTTCCGACATGTTTTCCAACAGTTCTTCCTTTGTGATGCCGCAGATACCCGCAAACTCGTTGTCCATGGAAATGTTGGTGATGTTGTTCAGTTCGCTGAAGATACTCAGTTGCGAAAACTTTGTGATGCCTGTGAGGAATACGAAGCGGAGCATAGGTTCGCAACCTTTCAGCGGACTGTAGAAATTGCGCATGACATTGCGGAGCACACCAAGTTGTTCTGTCTCGTGTGCCACATCGAGTAGTGGCGCGTCATATTCGTCGATGAGCACTACCACTTGCTTGCCAGTCTTCTCGAAGGCAAGTGTAATCAAGTCTTTGAGTCGCAGGTTGGCATCCTTCTTTTCACTCTTGTAGTCCCAAAGAGCTTCCTGTCTCTCCAATATATCAGCCAAGTATCTCTCCAGCTGCTCCTTCTCCATGTGCTTTCCCAAACTCAAGTCAAAGTGCAGTACCGGATATTCCGTCCACTCCTTCTCCAGTTTCTCGATGGCAAGTCCTTGAAACAGTTCTTTCTTGCCTTCGAAGTAGCTGTGCATGGTAGATACCAGGAGTGACTTGCCAAAGCGGCGCGGTCGGCCCAAGAAGAAATACTTGCCGTTGGTGTGAGCCATGCGGTAGATGTATTCCGTCTTGTCGATATACAACTTGTCTGTCTTGCGGATTTCCGAAAACGTCTGTATTCCTATAGGATATAATTTCAGTGCCATAGTAGTTTCGCTCCTTTATCTTATCTGCAAAGATAATTAATTTCATTCAAACCTACGCTTGTTTGATTGAAATTTATTGAAAACCAATATGTAGGCGTTCTGCAAGGCATAAATGGCATGCAAAGAGAAGGACAAGTCGGCTGACTTGTCCCTCATTACTGAGTATGCCTTCAACTCTGTGTGGCAGTCATTTCCTTACTTTAAAACTTTCTTGCAGTCCTTGATATATATGCCCTTGGGCAGAGCGTCGAAGTCGTTGCCGAGGTAAACTCCGTCGAGGCTGTATATGCCTTGCTTGTGTGTAGGCTTGGTTGTTATGTTGTCTATGCCTGATGACGGGTCGTATGTTATCACCACTCGTGTTGCTGTTTCTCCGTTTACCATTACGTCTCTATATTTTGGGTCATACGCCGCACCTTCTGGCTCGGTTATTGAGCAGCCTTCAAGCGTGACCGATGAGAATTCGCTGATAGCACCTTCGTTGCCTTGCGACGTTATGTTTGCTTCGCTAATGGTAAGAGAAGGACGGTAGAATGACTGGCCGTAGATGCCGCATTTTCCACCTTCGATATTTAGCGTGCATCCAACGATTGTAATAGGATCGTATGTACTTGCAGTAATGCCATTATATTTTTGGGCTTTAATGTTAAGAGTGCCGTCTCCTATGATTTTTGTACAGCGATAAAGGTATATTGGATAGAATTTTGAATTGATGTAGCTTTCTCCCGTTACGTTTATATCCAAATTAAATAAGTCGTAGTTCGTTATACCATATTCTCCATCGATTGTTGCATTGTCGAGGATTAGGGTTTTTCTCTCGGGAACGTATTTCACCGTTCCGCTCACCCCTTCGATTATGCTGAGGTCGTTGCAGTTGTCGCTGGTTACTTCTACCTCGTTGACTTTTAAGCCATATTTTATGAACTTTTCTATTACCACTTTGTCGGTTACTGTTTTCCCGTCGAGCACCACGGCATTCTTTGATTCGTCAAACACCGCGCCGTCGGGCTGTACAATTTTGCAGTAATTGAAAGTGATCGAAGCAAAATCGCAGATAGAGCCTGTCTTACCCTCAGCCGTTACATTTGCATCCGATATGGTGAATGTTTCTGCTCCAAAGGCTCCTGCAATTCCGTAGTTTCCTTTGGCGTTCACTATGCAGTTGCGTATTTTAAGATAACTCTCGTCAAGGTAAATGCCGCAGCCTTTCTCAGAGTTGACATTGAGCGTACCTGTTCCGTCGATGATTAGGTTTTTTAAGGATGCTACTGCAGATGAACTTGAAGAAATGGTGTTTTCGCCAGTTACGTTTATCGTAAATCCGTTGAGATCATTGTTTGTGATTGCGCCGCCTTTTTTATCATAGTTGATTGTCGCATTTTCCAGATTGAGCGTCTTTGCTGCGGGGTCGTAACTCGCAGTTCCGCTCACGCCCGGTATCACGCTCAGGTCGTTGCAGTTGTCTTTGGTTATCTCCACGCCTGCAACCAATATGCTATAGTTATCTTTCGGTTCTATCACAATGGTTTCCTTTTCTACAGTGAGGTCGTCAACAACCACCGATCCTTTTGTAGAAGAAAAAGCTGCGCCGTCGGGTTGGGTGATAGTGCCACCTTCTATCGTGAGGGCTTTGAGACAGCATATTGCACCATAATAGCCTCGCGTTGTTACTTTTGCGTTGCGTATGTGAACAGTTGAACTGTTACGTGGGTCACCAAAGATACCGCTTCTATGAGCCATGAGATTCACCGTGCATTCATCGATTTCAAGGCTACCGTTCACAGTCAGATTAATGCAATCATAAGTGGAAGAATTCACATTGAGTGTTCCGTCTCCTTTGATGACATTTTGTGCGCCGTTTAGTTTCACTGCCGTGTCAACAGATGAAATGGTGTTTTCTCCCTTTACATTTATTGTGACAGAATTGTCGATGACAAGGGCATTTTACCGGGCACAAAACGAAGCGTATGTGGGACGGTCGGGTGAAAATGGGATGAGAGCGTTGAGTGTCAGCGAGTTGGGTGAATGAGGCTTGTGGGGCGGCGTAAAACGAAGCGTTTACATGGGTT
>CAVJZZ010000131.1:0-3343 GCA_963654295.1 Lachnospiraceae bacterium
GTGCCCGTCCGCAAACCGAATGACAGCATATTCTTGATATGCCGTATGCGTAATCGGCGAAGCCGACATCTTTAAAATCTTTTGAATCCGTGTGAGAAGAAAATAAGGAGATGATGTGATTCAAAAAATGAATGATAGCCATCCGGGTTGCGGACGGGCACAGGTCCCGCCCCTGCAAGACATCCGAATGTGGCATGCCAGTCCACAAAGCATATATTCAAGAACTAATAAAACGCGAGACACCCGAGACGAAGGTTATCGTCTCGGGTGTCTCGCTTTTTATTTCCTCGACTGTTGACTAAAGGCCAACAGTCTGTATTATTCAATCAATCCCATGAAGTCCAAGGGTTGTAGTGAGGCTTTGCACCTGCCTCGAAATCATCCTTGTCGTTTTGCTCAATGGGGGTCTGAGTCTCACTCTCGTTGTTCTGGATAGACGCTGCTATCAAAAGGGTCTCAACATCAACACCATAGCTCACGACAGATGGCTTAATATATGTGTCTTTCATAATCCAATTAAATTCCTAAGGTTTTTACTTTACTATGAACTTCTTACCATTCTGGATATACACGCCCTTGGCAAGGCCATCGTGGGATGCGGCATTGCTGCGGACGAGCTGACCATTGAGGTTGTAGATATTGCTCTCCCTGGCGTTGAGGTCATCCACGATATCCTGAATTCCCGTGTGCGTGTTGTCAATGGTATACACCTCGCCATCCACGGAGTATTCAAGTTTCTTGGCAGGTGAGGAAGTGTTAACCATCTGAAGCCAGCCGCGGAAGCCCTTTGAAGCGGTCTCCTTTGTGCGGTAGTACCATACGCCTGCTGTGCCGCCCTGGTTGTTGCCGTTCAATACGTAAGAGTTGGCAGGAATCTTGTTGGTGTCGCCGAGCTTAACGTATGTTCCGACGAACTGGATAGCGTCGTCGTCTCCTTCGTAAGTCTCTTTGCCTTTTTCGCCTTCAACCTTTGCGCTGTAGTCGATGCTGGCAACGTCTGAAGCCTTAGCGTATGTCACACCAACGATGGTGTAATAAGAGGTGAGCTTCGTATCTGTTGTAGGAACGGTAACCTCTGTCTGATTAGTAGGCATCTCGTTCAGAGCCTTAACGAGGTATAGCTTTCCGGCCTTGATAGCCGTTTCGCTGTTGCTGTTGCGGTCAACGTTTATCTTCTCGAAGATGATTCTACCTTTATGAGCCTCGTCGGTAGCACCCTTAAACTCAGAAATGCGCACCTGGTCGCCGAAGGCCGACTTAACCTGACCTACGGTGAGGTCAACGGGGAGAACGAGCGAGTTCCACTTGCCAGCGTTCATCGTGCGGTGGAGGTATAGCTTCACTGTTGTGAGGTCTTCATTGTCGGGAGTAGCCTGCGACTTGATGTAATCACCAGAGGTCTGGTCTTCGTCGAGCACGAGCTCACGTGTCGGGTCGCCGAGGTATTCGATAGCGAAGTCGTCGAAGCATGTCCATGCGTTGTCGTCAGCACCGCTTACAGAGATACCGAACTTCAGAGGGTTAGAGGTATCTGAGACATACACACGTACGGAAGCGTCGTATGTAGTGCCCTCGCTCTTGAGCAGCTGTGATGCAGCCAAGTAAGTCTCGGGAGCCTCTGTTATCTTGGTAATCTTCGTCATAGCGAAAGCCTCGTCGCTGCTTGTCTCGTCTGATGTATTCTTGGTATCGTCGCCAGCGTAGAGCAGCACGGTACCTGAGGTAGACGTTGTGAACGCCTTGCAAGAAACGCGGTAGTATCCCTTGCGCACCATGTTGTCAGAGGTCAGCTGCTGAACCACTGCTCCGTCGCCGCCGTGGATGTTGGCAGTCCAGTTGCCGCCGTAGGCAGCCTGGCGGTTCTTCTCCAAGCTCTGCAATACCTCCTCGCCTGTTATGGCGTCGCACCAGTAGTTTGTCGTAACGCAGGTGTTGTCGTCATTGTCCTTATAACCGTTGCCCACGTAGTATGTGTAAGCATAGACGGTAGAGGTGCTTGTGGATGTTGATGTGAGGGTGTATTCTACTTCCTCGGCAGAGTGGGTGTATTGATTCCAGCCTGAATTATAATTGTCTCCTCCGCAGGAAGCTGTCACGGTCTGTGGCATCTTGTCAGCCGGCACGAGGGTGGTTACGGTGAACGATACGGTGTGCTCTCTTTCCTGTGAAGAAGAGCCTCTTGTATACGTTGCCGTGTGGGTGCAAGAGTAAGTATGAGTATACTTTGTCACCGTTCCGCCCTGAGCGTAAGAGGGTAGGCGGAGCGTAGAGCTGTAGTAGCTGAGTGATGAGCCAGAGAGAGAGCCAGTCTTCCAGTAAGAAATGGAGTTGTCGTTACGTGCGAAGTCGAAATCGTACATAAGGAACGTAGCGTTGACTGGCTTTGCGTTGGCAGCCTCGGCAACTTGGAAAGCCGCGCGGCGCTCTTCTTCTGTTACGATCATCCACTGGCCGTATGCTGTCTCGTCGCTGCTGATTGATTCAACGGAGCTGATGCTGTTGTCTTCGTTGCCTACCATATATAGTTTGGTGTTGTATATGGATGAGCTGGAAGAGGAGTTCGGAGTTATCGACAGGGTGTAAGCCGTCTTGCTGTCGGCAGAGGTCGTTTGAGAGGTAGCGGTGAACGCGTTGTTACCGTTGTCGTTACGGTCAACGAAGAAGTTACGGATGTCGTGTGTGGAGTTTACTCCGTCGCAGATAGTGAGGTATCCGTTGGTGGAGCTGCTGCCCTGCGCCTTTACGAGCGACTGGAGAGTGAATTTTCCAGATGTGTAAGTGAGTTTGAAAGGCACACCCTCGTAAGTGGTTTCTGCCTCGGTGCCCCATCTTCCGCCTTTTCCGAGGAAGCTCTTTGTGCCTACGTTGTAGAGGTAGACCGTCTTTCCGTTGGCTTCGGAGGGCGTAGAGCCCGTCCATGTCTGTGCTTTTGCCGTGTGGCAGCAAAGGCACGCAAGGGCTATGGTTATCACAGAGAACAATGCCCTATGAGCATTGCCAAAGAGCAAAAGCATATTTTTGGATGCTAATCCAAACTTTTCTTTTGCCACAATCTTCACTTGATGTAAAGAACCAATCATATACCAAATAATTTATAAGTCCATTTAAGATTATAGTACTCTCTTTAACCTTTTTAATGCAATCGTTTGCAAAGTTACGAATATTCTCGGGAAGAAAAAAAAAAAAATAGGAGAAAGTAACAGAAAATATTAAAGTCATGAAAAAACTAAACAAATAGCAAGAAAATCAAACAAATCATCACCATATCGCCGGTATGTCTTGCAGGGGCGGGCCCTGTGCCCGTCCGCAACCCGAATGACACGGACAGCCCGCAACCCTAATG
>CAVJZZ010000132.1:0-3227 GCA_963654295.1 Lachnospiraceae bacterium
TGTGTTGTCTGTATAGTTGGGCATAGAATCGTTGTTTTTAGGGCGAAGGTAGAGGTGAGGAATGGGCGGTGAAAAGACAAATGGGCTATGATTTTAATTCAAGTGTTTGCATTTGCTTCGTAAAATAAGGGGCAATTCTTATGCTTTTCTAAGAAAAACCATTAACTTTGTAGCAATCAACTCGTTAATTATGGCAGCAAAGAAATTAAATAGATTAAAGCTCCTCCTCGTTGAAAAGGAGAAAACAGGCAGATGGCTCGCTGACCAACTGGGTAAAGACCAAACCACTATTTCAAAGTGGTGTACCAATAATAGTCAGCCGGACGTTGACAGTCTTATCAAAATATCCAAACTACTACAAGTTGACATCAACGATATATTGATACTTGACTAAAATAGACTTTATAAGATAAAGAATTATGGCACGCATATATGACAACATAGAAGTAAAATTTAAGGAGGGATTGCAGGGCATCATGTCATCCGGCGGTGTAGAACGCGTAGATTTCTGCGTGGGATACTTCAATCTACGTGGTTGGAATATGATTGTCAATCAGATTGACGAACTCCCTGGAGGATATGTTTATGAGAATGACGAGCAGAAATACCGTGTATGCAGGTTATTGGTAGGTATGCATCGTCCTGCCGAAGAACTGATACGTCTACTGTATAGCCCAAACGATAATATAGTTGATGCCGAATATGCCAATAAGTGCAAGTTGCAGATAGCGGCTGACTTCAAGCGGCAGCTTCTCATTGGATTGCCAACAAAGCAAGATGAATGGACGCTTCGTAGATTATCTGCCCAGCTTAAAGACGGGAAGGTGACGGTGAAACTCTTCTTGAAAGAGCCACTCCATGCCAAGTTGTATTTGGCTTACCGCCCCACAGACTTTTCAAGTAAGATCATCGGCATAATGGGTAGTAGCAATCTTACCTATTCCGGCTTTACGGGACAAGGTGAGCTTAACGCTGATTTCACCGATAGTGATCACGTTGAAAAACTTTCTAACTGGTTTGACGACCGTTGGAACGACCGCTTCTGCCTTGACATTACACAAGAGTTGATAAAGGTCATCGATGAAAGTTGGGCAAGCGAACGAATAATTTCTCCTTATTATATCTATCTTAAAACTGCATATCACCTCAGTCAAGAGGCACGTTCCGGCATTAAAGAGTTTACACTCACTCCCGAATTTCGTCATGAGTTGTTCGATTTTCAACAGACTGCCGTAAAAATTGCGGCCCGACACCTTCGTAATGACAAGCGTGGCGGTGCTATGATTGGAGATGTGGTGGGATTGGGTAAGACCATCACCGCTTGTGCCATTGCAAAGATATACGAGACCACATACGCCAGCAGCACACTTGTTATCTGTCCTGCTAACTTGCAAGATATGTGGCATAAATACGCCGTCAAGTATGATTTGAAAGTAGACATCATGTCTATGTCGAAGCCTATTGATGTGGACAGTGCACGATATTACCGATTGATAATTGTCGATGAGAGCCACAACCTTCGAAATGGCGGTAAGCGTTATGCCAACATCAAGGCTCTTATAGAGCATCAGGACAGCAACGTCCTGCTCTTAACGGCAACTCCCTACAACAAGGATTTCTCCGATTTGGCTAACCAACTGAAATTGTTTATCTCCGAAGAACAAGATCTTGGCATCCGCCCCGAGGAATATATTCGTCAACTTGGCGGAGAACGTGCTTTTATGCAGCGTCACAGTGAAGTGTTCATTCGCAGCATCAAAGCATTTGAACAAAGTCCATACGCAGAGGACTGGAACGAGTTGATGAAACTATTCCTTGTAAGGCGCACACGAACTTTCATTAAAGAGAACTATGCTAAGGTAGACGAAAATAACGGGCGCAAATATCTCTTGTTCAACGACGGAACACGCTCTTATTTCCCAGACCGCATACCGAAGGCTATCAAGTTTGAAACAGTCGAGGGTGACCAATATTCCCGACTTTATTCATTCGACATGATAAACATGATGGAAGACTTGCAGTTGCCACGCTACGGACTGGTGAACTACATCAGTGAGAAGAAAACAATTGACGCCTCGACGGCAGACAAACAACTGATGGAAAATCTCTCGCGTGCAGGAAACCGCATGATGGGATTCTGCAAAAGCACGTTCTTCAAGCGTATTGACAGTAGCGGTTTTTCGTTCCTGCTTACCCTCTACCGCCATATATTGCGAAACATGGTGTTTGTCTATGCTATAGAAAACAAGTTGCCGTTGCCTATCGGAGATGAGAATGTCCTACCCGACGACTATGTGGCAGACGAGGATACCAGCAATTCGCTATTCTCTTCCGACGGTGATGATTTCGACAAGGGCGAAACCATCAACATACCGACCGACATTGAGGTATATCGGCGCAAGGCGCAGGAATACTATCAAATGATTTGTTCCAAGAACAATCTTGCGTGGCTTGACAGCAAATATTTCAAACGCACACTCAAACAGCACCTACTTGCCGACTGCGAGAAAATTATTAACATGATACGTCTTTGCGGCGCATGGAAATCTGACGATGACCAAAAGCTCTCTGCGCTTGAAAAGCTGCTCAAATCGACACACGCAAAGGAAAAGGTTATTGTGTTCACCCAATATTCCGACACGGCACGCTACATATTCCGACAACTGAAAAACCGTGGCTATTCCCATGTGGGCTATGTGACTGGCGGCTACAAGAGTCCAACGGAAATAGTGGAAAGGTTCTCGCCCGTAAGCAACGGCAAGAGTAATCTCTCGCCCGACGATGAGCTGCGGGTGCTCATTGCCACAGACGTTCTTTCTGAAGGTCAGAACTTGCAGGATGCCCATGTCATCGTCAACTACGATTTGCCTTGGGCTATCATTCGCCTCATTCAACGTGCTGGTCGTGTAGACCGTATCGGACAGAAAGAGAACAAGATCTTCTGCTACTCATTCTTCCCTGCCGATGGTGTGGAGAGCATTATCCGTCTGCGTTCGCGCCTTAACGACCGCATCAACGAGAACGCTAACATCGTGGGAAGCGACGAGGTGTTCTTCGAGGGTAACGAGCAGAATTTGCGCGACATGTTCAACGAGAAGAGCGGTGTGCTCGACGAGGAGGACGACGGCGATGTAGATCTCTCGTCACAGGCTTACCAAATATGGAAAAACGCCACTGACGCTGACCCGAAATTGAAGCAGATTATACCCAATATACCGAATATAGCC
>CAVJZZ010000133.1:0-3213 GCA_963654295.1 Lachnospiraceae bacterium
GGAACTGAACGCCACGATAGGAATGAACACGATAACCTACACTGATTATCATGTCAAGATTATAGAAAGCTACTTGATGCTCCTGTACTTTTCCCTCAATAGCACCATGTTTAGTGGTTGTTGCAAAAAATGCAACAACCTCTTTTTCGTCAAGTTCTCCATCCTCTAACACGTTCTTTATATGACGTGAAATAGTAGACTTGTTACGCTGAAACAACTCTGCCATCTGGTCAAGCGAGAGCCAGACAGTATCGTTTTGGAGCTTCACCTCAATCTGTGAAGCACCATCAGGAGTTTGATATAATAGAAATTGCCCTTTATCCATATATTATAATAATGTGGGATTCAACAACTCGGAGACATCAACTTTCAGAAGTTTGGCACCACCTTAATTCTGTTGAGCTTCTGTTCTTCCATTGTTTATAAACCGTATCTATATGCAAATATATAGATTTTTCTTGGCATTTCATCCAATTTCGGGTACAGAATGGACAAAAAATCGTACCTTTGTGAAAAATCTTATTGCTATGTGGACTTTCATTATATTGTCTTTCGGGGTGGTCCTTTCGTTGTATAACTTAAAGAAATCACTACAAGAAAAGAAACGCCCCAAAAAGGAACAGCAAAGAAGAAACACACCAAGACGCAACAACCGTGTGTCTTATGACGCTGCGCCAGATGATGAAATGACAGAAGAACAAATGATAGCAGAAGATTACTATTATTACCAAGATAAAGAATAAAAGACAAGAAATAACGATAAACACAATCATATGGCAATTTACATCATTATCGTAGCTATCGCCATCATCATGGTGGTGGTAGGCTTCTTCTTGGGCAACAGGAACAAAGGCGACCAACAGAACAATACTGAACTGACAGACAACCTGCGTGCGCAAATCGCAGAACTCAACGGGAAGATTGAAAAACAAGAGGGCATCATCAACGGACAGTCCGAACAAATAAGAACGCTCACCTCCGAACGGGATGTGCAGAAGGCGCATGCCGACAATTACTGTGCTTCGCTTGCCGCCCTCAAAGAGGAGCACGAAACGACGCTCAACAAGGAAAGGACAGAAAGCCAAAAGCGCTACGACGAACTGAAAGCTACATTCGACAAGCAGATGGCCGACTTCAAGGCGGCCTATGAAAAGCATATTGCAGAACTGAAAGACGCACACGACAAACAGCTCGCACAGGCAAAAGACGGTGCCGAAAAGCAGATCGAAGCGCTAAAGCTCATGAACAAAGAGCAGGTGGACAGCCAGATCAAACTCATCAAAGAGCAGATGCAAACGACCTCGGAAGAGGTGCTCAAACGCCGCCAGGAGGAATTGGGGGAAAGGAACAACGAACAGGTTTCCAAAATCATCAACCCACTCCAGCAGACATTAAAGGCCATGCAGGACGCGTTCGACAAGTCAAAGGAACAACAGAGCGAAGCGCTCACACGTCTTGACGAGACCATCAAGATCAACATGCAGAAAAGCACTCAGTTGGGAGAAACGGCCGACCGGCTGACCCGCGCCCTCACCGGTGAGGTGAAAGTGCAGGGTAATTTCGGGGAGTTGAAACTGAAACAACTGCTCGAAGACCTCGAACTGAAAGAGGGTGAACAGTTCGACACGCAGGAAACACTGAAAGACAAAGCGGGAAGAATCACCAAGGGGGATGACGGGAAAGGATTGATTCCTGACTTCATTCTCCACTTCCCCAACAACAGACATGTGGTGGTCGACTCCAAGATGTCGCTGACGGATTATGAACGGTATATGAACGCTGAAGACGGCACGCCCGAAAAGACGGACTATCTGAAGGCACACATCGCCAGCGTAAGGGCGCAAGTGAAACGCCTGGCCAGAAAGGAATATACGAAGTATTTGCCCAACGGTTACAACAAACTCAATTTCGCCATCATGTATGTGCCCATCGAGGGGGCACTCAACCTGGCACTGCTCAACGACGACACGCTGTGGCGCGAAGCCTACGACCAGGGGGTGATGATACTCGGTCCGCAAACCATGTATATGAACCTCCGCGTACTGGAAATGATGTGGACACAAGTGCGCCAACTGAAGAACCAGCAGGCAATGATGGATGCTGCCAATACGGTGATCGACCGTGTCCAGGATTTCGGCATCCGCTTTATGGATGTGGAAACCAGCATGAACGATACCATCAAGAAAATATCGAAACTGAAGATCACCACCGCCGACAGCGGGGCAAGCATCATCACTGCTGCCAAGAAATTGCTGAAAGCCGGAGCGCAGGAGAACAAGAAGAAGAAGTCGATTGCCGACATGGACGATACCATATTCATCGAATCCGACGCGACTCCTCTGCTCCCCTCTGACCCTTCCACAGAAAAAGCTGAATAGACATGCCTGCCACACTACACATCAAAAACATGGTTTGCGACCGGTGCATCATGGTCGTCAAGCAGATTCTCGCCGATTGCGGCCTCCATACAGACCAAGTAGTGCTTGGGCAGGCATCCGTCATCGACACGCCCGATGCCCAGCAACTGCAACAGGTGAGCGACGCACTGGCTGCTGTGGGGTTTGAACTGCTCGACGACAGAGACAAGCAGACCGTAGAGAGTATCAAGAACGAGATCGTCAAGTTGGTCTACGATGACCGTTCGCATCTCAAGACCAAGTTGTCTAACCATCTTTCGTCTTTGCTCAACAGTGACTACAGTGCACTGAGCAAACTCTTTTCCGAGCAGGTGGGCATCACCATCGAGAAGTTCTATATCATGCAAAAGATAGAGCGCGTGAAAGAATTGCTCTCATACAACGAACTTACGCTGAATGAAATAGCGGCGAAGATGGACTATTCGAGCATGGCATACCTCAGTGCGCAGTTCAAGGCCGTCACAGGCGTCACTCCATCCCAATACAAATCCGACAAACGATCAAACAGGAAAAGCATCGACAACATCTGACTACATGTCCAGATAGCATTGCCATAGTAGGTGCAGCGTCCTCGCTGCAGCCCCTAAGCTTGGCCGAAATGCTTATTGATGCGCATCACGTAGGAGGCGCGGTGCCCTCGCCGCGTCACTTGCGCTTGGCTGCATTTGGCGATTCTACCAATACGAAAAAAGCCCCGAAGACATTGTGTGTCCTCGGGGCTCGCTTTCAAAGGAGGCGGCCACCTACTCTCCCGCATTGCATTGCAGTACCATCGGCGCAAGTGGGCTTAACTTCT
>CAVJZZ010000134.1:0-3084 GCA_963654295.1 Lachnospiraceae bacterium
TTGCCTTCCTTCTTCTGCTTGCGATAATCCTGGAGGAGGAAGACGGCCTGACGGGAGAGGAGAAGGATGGCTGCGAGGTTGCAGAGGGTGAGCAACGCCATCGTGATGTCTGCCATGCTCCAGGCAAAGTCGAGCGACACCACGGCACCAAGCATCACCATCGCCGCCACCGCCAAACGATAGGCAGGCACGCCCCATTTGCGGTCGGTGATGTAACGGATGTTGGTCTCACCATAATAATAATTGCCGATGATGCTGCTGAAGGCGAAGAGCCAGATCATCACCGCCACAAAGGCATTGCCAAGACTGCCTATCTCATGCGTCAAGGCATCTTGCGTCAGTTGGATGCCGTTGGAGGCATGGATATCCACACCGCTCAACAGGATGATGAAGGCCGTGCAGGAACATACCACCAAGGTGTCGGTGAACACGCCCAAGGCTTGTATCAAACCTTGTTTCACGGGATGGGAGACCGTCGCCACGGCGGCGGCATTGGGCGCACTACCCTCGCCTGCCTCGTTGCTGAACAAGCCTCGTTTGATGCCTTGCATCACCGTCACACCCAATGCTCCACCTGCTGCCTGACCCCATCCGAAGGCGTTCTCCACGATGATGAACAACACCTTGGGCAGGGCGGTGATGTTCCACAACACCAGACCAATAGTCAGCACGAGATAAATCACTGCCATCACGGGCACGATGGCGGAGGAGAACTTCGCCACACGATGGATGCCGCCGAAGATGATGAGCAGGGTAAGAATGGTGAGTATAATGCCCATCACGGTGGGGTCGAAGTGGAACGCCTTCTCCCAAGCCGCACAGATGGTATTGCTCTGCACGGAGTTATAGGCGAAACCGAAGGTCACCGCCATCAGCACGGCGAAGAGGGTGCCCATCCATCCCTTGCCCAGTCCATACTTCATATAATAAGCCGGACCGCCATAGAAGGAGGTCTCGCCCCTGCGCTTGTAGAGCTGGGCGAGGGTGGATTCGACAAATGCCATGGACGAGCCCAACAGGGCAAGCATCCACATCCAGAACACGGCACCCGGACCACCCACGCTGATGGCAGTAGCCACACCAGCAAGGTTGCCCGTACCGATCCTGCTCGCCAATGCCACCACGAAAGCCTCGAAGGAGGAGATGTGCTTCACCTTCCCATTCACCTTCACCTCTTCCGACAACTCATCGGGACCTATCTCCTCCGGCCGCACCTTGTCGGGATGCAGCAAGAGGCGAACCATCTCCCGAATGAGACGGAACTGGACGAAGCGAGTGCGCCAAGTGAAGAAGAGGGCGCAACCCACCAATATGGTGATGACAATGTAGGTCCATAGAAAGTCACTGAACAGGACAGTGATCTCTTGTATGGATCGATTGGCTATAATCTCGTTAGTATTTATGGTTAAAAGCATTTTTCTGTTGTCGTGTGCTATGCCGTTTTCTATTCGGTTGCGAAAATACAACTTTTATTTGAAACTGAGGAAGATGAACTGGAATTATTTCTTCTTTTTCCCTCATCCCATCATACATTTCTTGTATTCCCCATATACCAAATCCATAACATGCTTGTGACAAACCTGTAGTAGTCTACCTATAAATACTTCGCCTAACTTTTATTTGTAGAAATATAATCTTTATTTAGACAAATATAAGCTGTATTTAACTAAATAAAGGTTTGGCTAAGTAAAAGAAGGAGGGCTTCTACGGATTTTACAGTAGGGAAGTTGTAACTTTATAAGCGTATTCATCAAACTTTACATAGCCATGTGGTTATGGCAAGATATAGATGTTTTCTCATTATCCTTGTTTTCCTCGGAACTAAAGCTTGTTTTTCCAAGACAAAAACGCGAAAACATTTGGCATTTCCGAAAAATAGTTGTAGATTCGCAGACCATTTAATGTAAGGCAAAGCAAGCAGTATGGAGCAAGATTACAAGAGAATACCCTACGGACGGTCGGATTTTGTCTCAATTATCGAGCAGAACAATTATTATGTCGACAAGACGATGTACTTGCCGATGTTGGAGGATGAGGCTTTCAACCTCTTCTTCATACGCCCGCGCCGTTTCGGAAAGAGTCTCTTTCTGAGCATGCTCCATGCCTATTACGACTGCCTTACGAAGGACAAGTTTCAGGACTGGTTTGGCAACCTCTGGATAGGTCAGCACCCCACGTCCTTACAGGGTAGGTATCAGATATTGCACCTCGACTTCTCACAGGTGGGGGGCGATATTGAGCATCTGGCGGAGAAATTCAACTTCTATTTAGGTGTGGAGCTTGACGGTTTCATCCGTGACTATCGCACCTATTATTCCGAAGAGTTGTACCAGAAGGTTAACGCCACCCAGGATGCCACGGGAAAACTCGCCCTTATCCAGAGCGAGGCGAGGTCGAAGCGATACCCCCTCTACCTCATCATCGACGAGTACGACAATTTTACCAACACCGTTCTCAACGAGAAGGGTGAGAGGGTGTATTGGGCGATGACCCATGCCGAGGGATTCTATCGCGACATATTCAAGAAGTTCAAAGGCTCTTTCGAACGTATTTTTATTACCGGTGTCAGTCCTGTCACGCTTGATGACGTGACCAGCGGCTTTAACATCGGCTGGCACATCTCCACCAAGGCGGAGTTCAACCAAATGCTCGGATTCTCTACAGAGGATGTATATGAGGCGTTCCACTATTATAAGAAGGTGGGCAAGTTGCCAGAGAGCCTGGACGTGGAGAAGGTCATCAACGAGATGAAGCCATGGTACGACAACTATTGCTTCTCCAAAGATGCCTTGAAAACCCAAAGCAAGGTGTTCAACTGCGACATGGTGTTCTACTTCCTGCGCAACTATATGAGTTCGGGAAGTTCCCCTGATGTATTGGTCGACCCCAATACGAAGACAGACTATGCCAAGATGAAAAAGCTCCTCCAACTCGACAAGCTTGACGGCGACCGCAAGGGCGTAATCCGCACAATAGCCGAGACGGGGGAAATCGTGGCTACGTTCTACGAGTCTTTCCCGGCTCATAAGATCACCGACCCTTTGGTGTTCCCGAGCCTGCTGTTTTATTACGGTATGCTCACCA
>CAVJZZ010000135.1:0-2071 GCA_963654295.1 Lachnospiraceae bacterium
CCGCGTGGACTTCACGCCTATGGTGGACATGATGATGCTTCTTATCACGTTCTTCATGCTCTGTACATCTCTGGCCAAGCCACAGACGATGAATTTGACCATGCCGAGCAACGACAAGAACATCTCTGACAAGGACCGTAATGCGGCCAAAGCGTCACAGACAATCACAATCTATGTGTGCGGAAATGACAAAATCTACCACGTTGACGGAATCCCCAACTATTCCGATCCCAGCTGCCTGAAAGAAACGACATGGGGCAAGAACGGTATCCGTGAAGTGCTCATCAAGCACGTCACCGAAGACGGTTCAACTCCCGTTGCCGACATCATGACAGCAAAGATCAAGCTCGACCAGAAGAAGCTCGCCAACCCGGCAGCCTATCCTGACAGCGTTTACGACAACGAGCTGAGCAAGATTAAGAGGGGTGAACTCGAAGGCGGAAAGGTGCCCACGATGACAATCATCATCAAGTGCACCGACACAGCTTCCTACAAGAACATGGTGGACGCTTTGGACGAGATGACTATATGCAGTATTGGTACTTATGTCATTGACAAAATTAATCCCGACGATGCCGCTCTGCTGGCAAAGAGAGGCATTAAGTGATTATCAATGACTAATAATTAAAGAAAGGACATACAATGGCAAAATTAGATTTGGTATCCAATGAGTGGACTGACCTCGTCTTCGAAGGCAGAAACCAAGCATACGGCGCATACAAACTGCGCAAGGGTACTACCAAGCGTAACGTCTGGTCAATTATTATAGTAGCCTTAGCTGCAGTGCTTCTTTTCCTCGGTCTCCAACTTCAGCGCATGGTGGAAGCCAACAAGACAGTAGAGAACACTCAGGCTGTCGAGCTTTCAGCACTTGAGCAGAAGAAGAAGGAAGCAAAGGTAGAGAAGAAAGAAATCATCAAGCAAGAGCCCGAAAAGGTAGTCGAGAAAGTGAAGAGTTCTGTGAAATTCACCGCTCCTGTCATCAAGAAGGACAACGAGGTGAAGGAAGAGGACGAAATCAAGCTCGACGAAGTGAACAAGGACAACAAGGCAATCGGTGCTTTCAACGTGGAAGGTAACGACGAAGTGGGCGGAAAGGTATTGGAAGCCAAAGAGGAAATCAAGGCTCCGGAACCTCCCAAGCACGAGGAAGAGACAAAGATCTTCACCGTTGTTGAGCAGATGCCTATGTATCCTGGCGGCGATGCAGCCCTTATGCAGTATCTGAGAGACAACATCCACTACCCGGCAGTAGCAGCCGAAAACGGTGTGCAGGGACGTGTTGTTGTAGGCTTCGTTGTTGAGAAAGACGGTTCAATCACCGATGTCAACGTGATGCGTTCGGTTGACCCGTCACTCGACCGTGAGGCAGTGCGCGTGGTAAAGAGCATGCCACACTGGAAACCGGGTAAGCAGAACGGTTCGGCAGTGCGTGTTAAATACCAGGTGCCCGTAACATTCAGATTACAGTAATACCAAGAGTTACTAAATGAAGAAGAACCTATCTTACATATTTTTCGTAGGATTAACACTGGCAGCCATCCTTTTTGCCTCATGCGGAGAGCAGAAGCGGAAGGATGGCCGCACAGATACAAATTCGTCAGGGGTGATTAGTTTTGCCTCTGACGAAAGTTTTAGTCCCATCATCGACGAGTTGATAGAAGTGTTCGAGGCACAATGTCCCGATGCAAAGCTCAACCCGATTTACGGCAACGAAGTGGACGGCGTGAACATGTTGCTCAAAAACAAGGTCTACCTCACAATTACTTGCCGCAACTACACAACGAAAGAGCGCGACTTTCTCAAAAATTCCGACCAGTTGCCCGAAGCCATTCCGCTCGCATACGACGGCATGGCGCTCATCTGCAACAACAAGAATGCCGACACCTGCATCACGGTCGACGATGTACGCCGCATCCTCAGCGGCAAGGTGAACAAATGGAGCGAGATAAACAAAGGCTCGCGACTCGGCGAAATATGGGTTTGCTTCGACAATCCCAAATCGAGTGCGGTGAAATTCTGCGTCGACTCGATACTCGGCGGAAAGCCAATCAACAGCCCCAACATATTC
>CAVJZZ010000135.1:2104-2975 GCA_963654295.1 Lachnospiraceae bacterium
GGTAGCAACTGGCTCAACGACCGCCGCGATTCTACCAACACTACTTGGAAAAAGAACATAACTGTCATGTCGGTAAGCAAAATGCAGAAAGCCACACCGATGAACAGTTGGAAACCATATCAAGTATATCTCCTTGACGGCCGCTATCCGTTTGTAAGGACGATATATGCCCTGCTCAACGACCCCAAACGCGGTCTGCCCTGGGGCTTCGCCCACTTTATAGAATCCCCGCGCGGACAACTTATGGTGCTTAAATCGGGCCTGCTCCCGGTGAAAGGCGAGATAACCATACGCGATGTCAACGTGAGCAGCGAATAGCAATCAAGCGATTAAACCATTTCCCCACAAATACATCAAAAGGGAAAGAAACATTCCAAACAAACAGGTCAAGAAGAATTGTAACATCAAAAAGGAAAGGATTAGACTATGAAAGCAACAAAATATCTTGTAGCGGGAGTATTGGCACTCAGCTTTTATGCTCCCACCATGGCTCAGGACGTGAAGTCGCAGGTTGAAGCCATAAGCAAAGTGATTATAGAAAACAACGGTGACGTGAACGCGACAAAGAACGCGGTAAAGGAATTCACCAAAGTAAACAAGAAGAACGCACAGGCACTTGCCGGTCTGGGACGTGCTTTCCTCGATGCCAAGAACATCGAGCAGGCTAAGCTTTATGCCGACATGGCCTGCAAAGTGGGCAAGGATGTGGCCGACGGCTACCTCTTGCAAGGCGACATTGCAGCAGCCCAGGACGACGGAGGTCAGGCCGCATCATGGTATGAGCAGGCCACCGATTTCGACAAGCAGAACCCCATTGGCTACATTAAGTATGCCCGTGTCTATCAGAAAGTAGACCCCGACGGTGCCGTAG
>CAVJZZ010000136.1:0-2939 GCA_963654295.1 Lachnospiraceae bacterium
CCCTTCTGGATGTAGATGCGACCGTCCTTGACGAACTTGCCTACCTTGGCTGCACCCGCTGTCTCTGCCTTCACGTTAGAGATGGCAGTGCTGGTGCCTACCGTGCGGATCACATAGATGTCGTAGATATAACCCTTGATGCCACCGCTCACCTGAGCGACACGGAGGTATACAGGAGTAGTCTCTTCCATGTGGATGCGAGTCTTCTTGTAGTAGCGCTGGTTCTTGGTGTAGTTGAGCGCCTGAACAGTGGTCCACTCGTTGCCATCGACGGACTTCTGAAGCTCGATGCCAAGATCGCTTGTGCTACCATTGCCCAGATAGGTCACTACATCGAATGAGCCTTCGAACGTCTTTGTCGACTCGAAGCGCATAGAAGCAGGATCATTGCTGCCCTTCTTGCCGAAGTCAACGAAACCAGAGGTTGGCACGCCACCGATTTCATCCATCACGCTGTCAGCATAACGGCCTACTGTGCCGTTGCCGACGCCCAAAGCAGGAGCAAGCGTTGTTTCACCTGTGATCACCTGACCCTGTGACTTGATGACCCAGTCGGTGTTGGTCGTAGAAGAAACCACCTTCAGCGCAGCCGGATCAGCCTTGTAGTAGTAGACAATAGAGTCGTTGCCATCAACATCCTTGTACGTTTCCGTCTTTTCCACTTCATCTGAGTAGTAATTCCATGAAGCGTTGTTGAAGTAGTATACAGCACTGCTCTTGCCCGAAGCCATACCCTCGGTGATTGCATCTGCCAGAGCTGTTGACTCACCATTGGCGGTAACGATGGCATTGGTATACCAGTCTGCCTCGTTGCCTGTGAAGTGAGATAGGGTGTCGGTTACCTCAGGAATACCCTTCACGCGGATGTCACCTGTCACGGTCTCGCTCTGGAGTTTGCCTTCAACGATAGCAAGCGTGGTGATGGAGCCTGGCTCGGTCACCTCTACCGGCTCTGTATAGGTAGCCATGTTGGCAGTCTTGGTCTGACCACTGAATGAGTAGTAAACCGTAGCGCCGTCTTCGCTGGCGAGTGTCACGAGGCTCTTGCCGTCCTGCTGGTCAACAGCGATTGTAGGAGCGGCAGCCTGTGTCTGGATGTCTACATCCTTGCTTGCCTCTGCGCCCTGGAGATAGCCTTCAGACACGGCATAGGCAGTAAGCTTGGTAGCTTCGGTGCAGAGCACTGGGTCGGTATAGAGCTTGTAGTCGCCCTCCCCTTCCTTATAATAGATCGAGTTTCCTGGTGTTGCACAGGCAATCGTCACTGTGGTCTGACCGTCTGCATAGGCGAGCGCGAAGGTGGGAGCAGCCGCAGCTGTCACGGTCTTCTTGGTCTGGGCAGCTACTGTAGCGATGTTGGCAAAGAGTGTAGCCCAGTCTTCATAAACGCCGAGACATTCATCTGTAGAACCGAGAAGGAAGTAACTGTTCTTGCCAGCACCATTGTCATGGCGATGGATGGCTACCTGTCCGTCCTGTGTAGCGATAATCTCATCGTTGGCAAAACGCTCGGGCAAGGTGACTGCAACGTTTTCTCCATAGGCGAACGTACCTTCATCGAGCGCGATGTTTGCCCAATAGTCTTCGTCGTCGGGTTTAGAAACCGTCATGGTTGTAGAGGCTTCTGCGGCAGTATAGCCGAAGAGCGAAGTGTTCAGGTTGATCATCGGCACGAAAGCGATGTTGTTCTGCAACTGGGCATAGCCAGCAGTAGCAGTTGTCACGGTGTTGTCGATCACCACGCCGTCGTAACTACGAAGGATGGAGTCGGTCACATTCTCAGCATTCGATGCGTCGATTTCTTCGAAGTCAAAGGCATCAGAAGGCTTCACGGCAAACGCATAAGCCTGCGGTGTGCTGTCATAAACCCATGCCAACTTCTTGTTCTCTTCCATGTTGTCGCCCTCGTCCACCTTGATATAATAGCAGTGGGAAGAGTCGGTGCTGTAGATCACCACATCGTAGGTGCCGTCTTCGTTCGGCTCATCGGTGAGTCCTTCTTCAGGCACGAGCCATGTCTGGTCTTCATAGGTTGTCGGCAAATCCACTGCATTTCCGTCGGGGTCTTTGAGTTCGGTTCCCTTCACGTTATACGAGCCTTTCTTGCCGATATACAGTTTCACACCGCGCGCGCCTTTGTCGGGTGCATGCGACTCGATACCCATCTTGATTTTGGCACCGGGTTTCACGTTAGGGATGACAAAGAAGGGCTTGTCTTTTCCCAAGAACCATGCGTACTGCACGCCATGACCGCTGCCTCGGTTCAAGGCGATAGCAAAGCTGCGGGCTACATTGTTCACATAGAGCAGACCCTCGAACTCAGCGATAGGTTGTCCGTCGATGGTCACGGAAGACACGCCGTCCTTGACGTTGCCCTGGCCCTTGATTTCATAGAAGGCCTTGCCGCCTTCTGCGGTTGCGATGGTTCCTGTGGTTTTTTGGAACTCAGACCATCCACATGCCGGACTGACGGCTTCTGCGTCAGTAGAGCAATTGGCAGCCAATCCTTTCTGTAGGTTGGCAACGGTTGCGGCACTCCAGTTAGAGAAGTCCCACTTCCTGCTTTTTGCATTGGCGGTCAGCAGCGTGACCGCCAGCAATGCGAGTGTAAAGATTTTCTTCATGTTGGTTTTATTTAAGGGTATGATTGATACTATATATAATACGCACAACGCACTGGTTTGCCTGCCAGTTTTTGTTTTTTTATGTGCTGGCAGGCTGTTCGACAAGCGCAACATAGTAGTCGACGCGTCCCCGCGTTTTAATATGGAAATATTGAAATATTGGGAACAAGCGCAGGGTAGTAGTCGACGTGTCCCCACGTCGACCTTCGCGCTGATGATTGGCGTGACATGCATTTCTGACATGCGCTCCCGACAAGCACAGGGGATGCAGCGGGGACGCTGCACCTACTACACTGCGCATGAATGAAACTTCGA
>CAVJZZ010000137.1:0-2859 GCA_963654295.1 Lachnospiraceae bacterium
GCTCTCAACAGTGCGGTGTTCAGTGACGGTTCGTTCGTGTATATCCCCAAGGGCGTGCGTTGCCCGATGGAGCTGAGCAGTTACTTCCGTATCAATGCGCGCAATACGGGGCAGTTTGAGAGGACTTTGATTATCGCCGATGACGATGCTTACGTGTCTTATCTGGAAGGTTGTACGGCACCGATGCGTGACGAGAACCAGCTCCATGCCGCCATCGTCGAGATCATCGTCAAGGACAATGCCGAGGTGAAGTACTCTACCGTACAGAACTGGTATCCCGGAGACGAGAATGGTAAGGGTGGTGTGCTCAACCTTGTGACCAAGCGTGGAGACCTGCGTGGTGTCAACTCCAAGTTGAGTTGGACACAGGTGGAGACAGGATCCGCCATCACCTGGAAATATCCTTCCTGCATCTTGCGTGGTGACAACTCCGTGGCAGAGTTCTACAGCGTGGCTGTTACCAATAATTATCAAGAGGCCGATACCGGCACCAAGATGATCCACATGGGCAAGAACACCAAGAGTACCATCATCTCGAAGGGCATCTCGGCGGGACATAGCCAGAACTCCTATCGGGGTTTGGTGCGTGCTACCTCCAACGCAGACAATGCACGCAACTACAGTTCCTGTGACTCGTTGCTCTTAGGCAGTGACTGCGGTGCGCATACCTTCCCATATATGGATGCACACAACGACACCGCCGTGTTTGAGCATGAGGCTACCACCTCGAAGATTTCGGAAGACCAGCTCTTCTACTGCAACCAGCGAGGCATCCCTACAGAGGAGGCGGTCGGTCTGATTGTCAACGGCTATGCCAAGGACGTGCTCAACAAGTTGCCGATGGAGTTTGCCGTCGAGGCCCAGAAACTCCTCAGTGTTTCACTGGAGGGAACGGTAGGATAAATGATTCATATTTCTCGATGAAATCGATAAAAATAGACTAAAAATATGTTAGAGGTAAAGAATCTGCATGCTACGATTGCAGGCAAAGAAATATTGAAAGGTATCAACCTCACCATCGGTGACGGTGAGATACATGCGATTATGGGACCGAACGGTTCCGGTAAGTCAACCTTGAGCGCAGTGCTCACGGGCAACCCCCTCTATACGGTGACGGAGGGCGAGGCCATCTTCAACGGCAAGAACCTCCTGGACATGAAACCGGAGGATCGTGCTCGGGAAGGACTGTTCCTCTCTTTCCAATATCCCGTGGAGATTCCAGGTGTGAGCATGACCAACTTCATGCGTGCTGCCATCAACGCCAAGCGTGAGTACCAAGGGCTGGAACCTTTGAACACAAGTGAGTTTATGAAGTTGATGCGCGAGAAGCGTGAATTGGTGGAACTCGACAGCAAGTTGGCTCGCCGTTCCGTCAACGAGGGGTTCTCGGGCGGTGAGAAGAAACGCAACGAAATCTTCCAGATGGCGATGTTGGAACCCAAGCTTTCCATCCTCGATGAGACCGACTCTGGGCTCGATGTGGATGCCATGCGCATTGTGGCAGATGGAGTGAACAAGATGCACACAGACCAGACCTCAGCCATCGTCATCACTCACTATGAGCGTTTGCTCGACATGATCAAGCCCAGTGTGGTACACGTGCTCTATAAGGGTAGAATCGTGAAGACCGCTGGCCCTGAGCTTGCCAAGGAGATAGAAGTTCGAGGTTACGACTGGATCAAGGCGGAAGTGGACCAATAATTGTACATAGACTTATGAATGCAGAAAAACAATATTTGGACTTGTATCAGCATGCTTCGAGAATGATTAAGAAGAACAGCGCCGAGGCTCTCAATGCTGTGCGTGACGCAGCCTTCGAGGACTTCCGTCGCTTGGGCTTCCCTTCTCGTAAGGTGGAGAGGTACAAATATACCGATATGGGTGCGGTGTTCGGGCCTGACTATGGCTTGAACTTGAACCGCCTTGAAATCCCAGTCGATCCCTATCAGGCTTTCCGTTGTGATGTGCCTAATCTGAGCACTTCGCTTTATTTCGTGGTCAACGACAGCTTTTACGACAAGGCTTTGCCCAAGGTGGAGTTACCCGAGGGTGTTGTCGTAGGTTCTTTGAGTAAGTTTGCCGCAGAAAATCCCGAAATCATCGGGAAATACTATGACAAGATTGCCAAGACCAACGAGGATGGCATCACGGCACTCAACACGATGCTAGCGCAGGATGGACTGTTGGTCTATGTACCCAAGAACGTGAAGGTGGATCGGGCGATACAGGTCATCAACATCCTCCGGTCGGATGTTGATTTGATGGTGAACCGTCGTGTGCTCATCGTCTTGGAACAAGGCGCAGAAGCCAAGCTTCTCTTTTGTGACCATGCCGCAGACGACCGCAACTTCCTCGCAACCCAAGTGATAGAGGCTTATGTGGGCGAGAACGCCAGTCTTGACCTTTATTGTCTGGAGGAGACTCACATCAAGAACCGCCGTGTGAGCAATGTGTATATCGAGCAACAGGCCAATAGCCGAGTGAACCATAACGTGATAACCCTTCACAACGGCATCACTCGCAATCGCCTCGACTTGGTGTTCAAGGGCGAGGGGGCAGAGTGTTTCTGCAACGGATGTGTGATTGCCGACAAGAACCAGGTGGTTGATAACAATACTTTGATAGACCATCAGGTGGGGCATTGCACCAGCAACGAGCTATACAAGTATGTCTTGGATGACGAAGCTCGTGGAGCCTTCGCAGGTCGCGTGTTGGTACGCCATGGTGCGCAGAAGACCACTTCACAGGAGACCAACCAGAACCTTTGCGCCACCAAGACCGCACGTATGTTCACCCAGCCCATGCTGGAAATCTACGCCGATGACGTGAAGTGTGCTCATGGCAGTACGGTAGGTCAGC
>CAVJZZ010000138.1:0-2785 GCA_963654295.1 Lachnospiraceae bacterium
TGACTGTTAATCAGGGGGTCGTTGGTTCAAGCCCATCTTGAAGCGCAAAAGGAATTACTTCGGTAATTCCTTTTTTATTTTCTACCATTCTTTCTTATTGACAAAAATCAAAGACCGAATATCATTTTTCCCACGTTTCAATCCTTCTTTTTCGGTTATTTTGCAGTAATAAACCGTTTACCAAAGACTAATAACGATTATTCGAGGGCTTCACATCAGCCTATTCAACATTCATTCAACCGTATTACCTTCTGTGTGTAGAAAAAAGCCACACAGGGGCGCATACACATAAAAACACTTGCCACATGAAGCAGAAGACTATCTTAGGAGCCATGGCTGCCGCACTTGTGCCGGCACAAGCCGCTTGGGCACAAAGCAAAGCGGTGAAGGCTACACCCGACCGTCCCAACATCATCTTTATCCTCGCTGACGACCTCGGCTATGGCGACCTGTCATGCTACGGCAGCAAGACCATCAAGACACCCAACATCGACAAACTTGCCGCCACCGGTACGCGGTTCAACCAGAGTTATGCAGGTTCGGGTATCAGTTCACCTTCACGCTGCTCACTGATGACAGGCAAGAACACAGGAAACACACGCATCCGTGACAATATGTGCACAGCAGGAGGACTCACGGGTATCAAAGTGTCGAAAAACGGCAAGCGCAACATCGTACGCCGTGCCAACCTGTTGCCCCAAGACACCACCATCGCCACTGTGCTCAGTGCAGCAGGTTACAAGACATGCCTGGTCAACAAGTGGCACCTGGACGGATATGACCCGTCGGCAGCGCCCAACCATCGTGGTTTTGACGAGTTCCATGGTTGGCTGCTCAGCAAAGGGGAGTCCAACTCACCCTATTACTACCCCAACTGCCGCATGGACGGCGACCAGCTCATCCAGATCAAGGCCAATAAGAACGACAAGCATGTCCGCCACAACACGGACATCTCCACCGATGATGCCATCGGATTCATCAAGCGCAACAAGAACAACCCGTTCTTCCTCTATCTCGCTTTCGATGCACCACACGAACCTTATATCATAGACAATACCGTGTGGTATGACGACGAGTCATGGGACATGAACGACAAGCGCTACGCTTCACTCGTCACCCACATGGATGCTGCCATCGGCAGACTGATTGATTACCTGGAGAAGAACCACCTGCGCGAGAACACGCTCGTCATCTTTGCCTCCGACAATGGTGCTGCCGTACAGGCTCCCCTTGAACTGTTCAACTGCAACGCTGGGTTCCGCGGACGCAAGGCGCAACTCTATGAGGGAGGCATCCGCGTGCCCTTCATCGTCAACCAGCCTGGCAAGGTGCCCGTACAGTCGCTCGACAACATCATCTACTTCCCCGATGTGATGCCTACGCTGGCAGCTCTCACCGGAGGCACGCAATATCTGCCACAGAATCTCAACGGTATGAACATCCTGCCGCTCTTCTACGGCAAGCAGATTGACACCGATGACCGCGTGCTCTACTGGGAATTCCCCGGCAAACAACGTGCAGCCCGCCATGGCGACTGGAAAGCCGTGACCATCAAGGGCAGCAACGCTCCGCTTGAGTTGTACAATCTCCGCGAAGACCCGGAAGAGAAACACGACCTCGCCAAGAAGTATCCTGAAATGGTAATCGGCTTCGACAAGGTGATGAAAGAGATGCGCACGCCGTCCGAGAACTGGCCTACAGCCGAGGACTCCGTGAGCGGCAAGAAATAAGGTAAAACCCAAACAAGAATATCTGAATATGAAGAACAAAGCAATCTTAGGCGCTATGGCAGCCACACTCGTTCCTGCTCAAGCCACTCTGGCACAGAACAAGGCGACAAAGGCCACACCCGACCGCCCCAACATCATCTTTATCCTCGCCGACGACCTCGGCTATGGCGACCTGTCGTGCTACGGCAGCAAGACCATCAAGACACCCAACATCGACAAACTTGCCGCCACTGGCACCCGCTTCAACCAAAGCTATGCAGGTTCGGGTATCAGTTCACCATCACGCTGTGCACTGATGACAGGTAAGAACACCGGAAACTCCCGCATCCGCGACAACCAGTGTACGGCAGGCGGCATTAAAGGTCTGAAGATTTCTCCTGAAGGCGATACGACATTTGTACGCCGCACAAGTCTGCAGCCCCAAGACACCACCATTGCCACCGTGCTCAGTGCTGCCGGCTACAAGACTTGCCTGGTCAACAAGTGGCATTTGGACGGCTACGATCCGAAATCCTCTCCTATATACAGAGGTTTCGACGAATTTCACGGTTGGCTCATCAGCGACGTCGACTCCAATTCGCCCTACTATTATCCCTACAACCGCTTTGACAACGACAAGCTGATCCATATAAAAGCAAACGAACACGACAAACACATCCGCCACAATACGGACATCTCCACCGATGATGCCATCGGATTCATCAAGCGCAACAAGAACAACCCGTTCTTCCTCTATCTCGCTTTCGATGCGCCACACGAACCTTACATCATCGACAACACGTCGTGGTATGACGACGAGTCGTGGAGCATGAACGACAAGCGCTATGCCTCGCTCGTCACCCACATGGACGCTGCCATCGGACGTTTGCTCGAATATCTGGAGAAGAACCACCTGCGCGAGAACACACTCGTCATCTTTGCCTCCGACAATGGTGCTGCCGTACAGGCTCCCCTTGAGCTCTTCAACTGCAACGCTGGGTTCCGCGGACGCAAGGCACAGCTCTATGAGGGAGGCATCCGCGTGCCCTTCATCGTCAACCAGCCTGGCAAGGTGC
>CAVJZZ010000139.1:0-2457 GCA_963654295.1 Lachnospiraceae bacterium
ATGGAAAAGCCAATGGTGCAAAAATAAATATTTTCTGATAGCAAATGGTTACTTCCTTACTCTATATCTCATAAACAAATAAATAACAAACTTAGAAGTTGTGCCCGACACGGATTAGGGTATTGAGATATGAAAAAGTTTTTAGCTTTGATAGTTTGCCTTGTCATTTGTACTATGGCATATAGCCAAGTTGCCTGTCAATTCCGATATTTAGAGGATGGAAGAATGTATTTGGTGATACAAAACCAAAGCCAGTATAATTTTAATGCAACAGGTGCGGTCTATCGAAACAACAGATTGTGCAATAGTGAAACTCTTAGCTTTCGTGCTGGGGCTGCTTTCATTCTTGGTCCATCAACCCCTTGGAGATGGCAATGGCGTAGAGGTGACACGTATGTAATCACATATCCTAATGGACAAAAAGCATCATGGACTTGCACCCAAACTGATGCAGGAAATTCAAATGGACCATCTTTTCAAGGTCACGCAAAAGGGAGTTGTAACGTACCAACTCATAAATGTCCAGGTTTTATAAACAATGGAAATAATTACTGTGTGAATTGTGCCAAACAAAAAGTAAAGTGTCATGCGGTCAATCATCAATAGTAGTAAAATCTATCAAAACAGGCAAAGAGTATGGCAGACAAAGCTCTGGCATATTCTTCCAAAGCAGATAATGTAAAAGATAGAGCTACTGACTATATGAAAAGAGCCAATGCTATGTTGAGTAAGAATAAAAAATAAAGTTATAAAAATGAAGAATTGGTGCGTACATAAATATAATAATGCACACGCCGGTATAAAAACAAAAAGTAAGAATATGTTAGAATTAAAAGGTAAATATTGCAAAGACTGCAAGATATTTACAGACAATATAGATCAGGATGCACTGTCGATGATTTACCACTTCCTCGACCATCCTATGTTTGAAGGCTCAAAGATTCGTATTATGCCAGATGTGCATGCCGGAAAGGATATTGTGGTTGGCTTCACCGTGCCATTCACCGACCATGTGAACCCTGACCATGTGGGAGGTGACATCGGTTGTTCGGTAAGCACGGCAATAACAGACCTCCCTGTAAGTCCGGAGGACTATCCTGCCATAGAGAAGGCTATCCACAACAACGTGATGTTCGGCATGACCATTCACCAGAAGGCAGTGTATGACTACAAAGAACTCTATAAGCATCTTCAGACGGCGGTGCAGAAGGCTTATCAACAGTGGCCGGAGATGGTGAACAACATTGACGTAAGCGAGTGCGGCATCACGGCTTTTCTCAAACGTATTGACATGTCGGAGCATAGGTTCTATCACAGCATCGGTACCGTGGGCGGAGGCAACCACTTCGTGGAGGTGGGGAGTACGCCCGATGGCAATTATGCCTTCACCGCCCACTGCGGTAGTCGCAATCTCGGGCAGAAAGTGTGGAAATACTGGAAGATGGAGGCAGGCAAACTGTCGGACATATCGAACGGCTTCCTCACTGGTGATGCCATGAAGGGATATATTACAGATATGGTAGTGGCGCAGGCGTACGCCGAGTACAACCATAAGGTAATTAACCGCCTTGTGCTGGAGGCTATCAGCAAGATAAGCGATAAGACGGTGAAGATAGTGGAGCAAATCTACACCACCCACAACTACATCGATTTCTCGATGAAGATGCTACGCAAGGGGGCTGTGGCTGCACCAGAGGGTCGCAAACTTGTCATACCGTTTAATATGCGTGACGGTCTTGTCATTTGCCATGGTAAGGGCAATGAAGACTGGAACCAGAGTGCGCCTCATGGGGCAGGACGCCTCTTGTCGCGTGCCGATGCAAAGAGTCTGATAGATTTGGATGATTACAAGAAATCAATGAGCGGAATCTATTCCACAAGTGTAGGTGTGGGTACGATAGACGAGAGTCCGATGGCATACAAGGATCCGAAAGAGATTCTTCAGTTGATTGCCGACACCGTGGAAGTGGATTACTTTATAAAGCCTGTCATCAATCTCAAGGCTACATCGTAATACGATTCGAACGTGGATCATGTATGGTCATCGGGATAAGACTCAAGAGCTTATGACCCAATCGGTGCAGTATGAATCTAAAGCATAGCATTATCGATTAGAGTTGCAGCTTTTTGTATTCTGATACAATAAAATCACAAAAAATAAATATTTTGCTGACAGTAAATGGTTACTTCCATGCTCTATATCTCATAAACAGACAAATAACAAACTTAAAAGTTGCGCCCGACACGGATTAGGGTATTGAGATATGAAGAATTGGTGCGTATATATTATAATGATGTTGTTCCTTGCAAGTTGTTCTGAACAACAGATAACAGAAAATACATTGGCTATCTCTAAGTCAACAGAAAAGAAAAGCATGACAATTACTCCGCAAGACTCTGTCATGTCACTGCTCAATCAAGCTCGTTGGGGTGACGGTTCGGCATATCTTAAATTAG
>CAVJZZ010000140.1:0-2380 GCA_963654295.1 Lachnospiraceae bacterium
CGCCACGTATCTTGATGCCACCGCTGCCCCCGTTGCTCACGCCGAATCCGAAGATATTTCGCTGAGAGACGAAGAGGCTTGGCACCTCGCCGCTGATGGCGGAGAGAAGTTGCATCTGTCCCGATGCCTCCAACTGCCGGTCGTTGATGATGGAGACAGAATAGGGCAAAAGGTTGCGCGAAGTGGCTTGGTTGCTGCCTGTCACCACCACCTCGCCGATGTTATGTACACGAGTGGAATCCGCCAAATTGTTTGCACCCATCATCATCGATGTAGTCATCGCAAGCAAGGCGGAATATAGAAGTCTTCTGTTCTTCATTTTACTGAATGTTTTATAAGCTATTATCTTTGGTTGCAAAAATACATAAGAATTCAGCAACCGGCATGAACCCGATTACGGAATTTTGTGCATAAAATACGGAAGAGAGCAGCAGCAATGCCAAGAGCATGAAGGCATGTTGCGAACCTATAGCCAACGATTTCACCGGCAAGCCGCTTTTTAGGAAAAACCCTACAAACTATTAGTGTTTCCCCGTTGGCGGCATGGGGAATTTGACATACCTTTGCACATAGAAACATAAAGAACATACAAAAACTCACGGATTATGAAACACATGAAGACTTACATCGTAATGCTTGCCGTGGCAGCAATACCTTTCTCACTGACAAGTTGCGACCCCGATGACGGATGGGACTACTACGACTACTATGGCGGATGGTATGACAACTACGACTGGTACAACGCGCCTTTCGACTACGGTACGTCGCAGATGATCGAGATGGCGCAGTATGTGAACGGTGAATGGGGCGGCAGAATCACCGTCGCCGACCGCCAAGGCACATACACCTACGGGGCTGACTTCGGCTTCTATCAGTATAACAAAAACTCGCTGAACGGCAACGGCGTAGAGTATCGCTACGACTTGCGGTCTGACGGATCCTACGGAGACGATACGCTGATCGGGCAATATAACTTCACCTGGTATATCGACCCCCGCTCGCGCAACATCTATCTGAGGTATGACAGCGGCGAAAGATTCGTCATCTACTACAAAGACCTCGACTTGAGCGCAAGCATCTTTGACGCGACCATGACCGGACTGAACATCGACGAGGATGACGAACTGAGCCTCGACCGCTACACACGGGCGATGAGCACCGGAGCCAAGTCTGTCGGCATGAAGATGGAAAAAAAGACAAGCGGGAAATAAGATCTGTAGACAATAAGCTTAAAACGGGCAAGCCTCCAATGAGAGACTTGCCCGTTTTCTTGGGGGATGCCGATTACTTGCCCGTGAGCATCCATGCCTGTTTCACGGCATCGGTTTGCGGGTTCACCTTTTCCACCTTGGTTTCTATGTCGTCGGG
The DNA here is from genome assembly GCA_963654295.1 of Lachnospiraceae bacterium. Lineage (GTDB taxonomy): Bacteria > Bacteroidota > Bacteroidia > Bacteroidales > Bacteroidaceae > Prevotella. The sequence goes on from CAVJZZ010000140.1 coordinate 1,369, forward strand.
GAGGTTGCAGAAGAAGTCGATGCCTGTCTTCTCCTCCAGTTCGTCTACGGAAATCATGTAGGACGACAACTTTGCCTTCGACGTGTCGGTGTTGGTATGTTCTGCCCAGAAGGCTATCGCCTTATAGCTGCCGTTCTTCTTGCACAGCACAGCAGTGAAGAAATATTTGGGGACGAGCAGTCCGCTACTGGCAGGCGTGAGCACCTGACCGTTCTTGATGGTGCCACCCTTGCATACAAAGAGCGTATCACGGAAGCTGTTGGTATTCCACGTGCGCAACTGGTTCTCCATCGTCGCCCATATACCCGTGTTGAACTTGTTCCATTGCGGGTGCATGTTAGAGAGATAGAAGGTCTGCTCGTTCACCGTCTGCGAGTACAAGCGGTCGGCAGATGGACAGATATGACCACGGTCGTAGCCCGATCCGCGATAGTCGGTGAGCACGGTGCGGTAGGATTGCGGTATCTGCGTGTCTTCCTGGAACGGGTCACCATTCCACGAAGTGCTCTTCCAGCTATCGCGAGACCACCCTTTAGTGCTGTTGGCGGCATACATCTGATAGCATGTCCAGCGCTGTGCTTTCTTGCTGCAGTCCCATTCGAGCGAGTAGTTCACGCCGAAGCCAGCCACCTTGTGAACGACGACCAGGTCGTTGCTGCCGCCAGCCAGCTTGGGAAATTCGAGTCGGGTCACCTCGGATGGCACGTTTACCGTCACCTTATTGGCATTCACGTTGCTCACATCGCCCTGCTCACCATCGTTTCCGCCCGGAGCATTGTCATCACCTCCACAGGCAGAGAAAGCGAATAGAGCCGCCAGTGACCATAGGGAAATCTTGAGAATATTATTTTTCATAGTCTTGGGTTTTTGTAGTTACAAAAGACAAAGAGTGCGACCAACCGCATATGCAACTACGGCTGAACGCACTCCTCTTCAATCGATATATATAAATGGTATATATATTACTTCTTCAACTTACCGTAACGGTTCATGAAGCGGTCTACGCGACCTG
>CAVJZZ010000141.1:0-2151 GCA_963654295.1 Lachnospiraceae bacterium
GGATGGGCACCCCTTTTCATTCCCTTTGGCGAAAGCCATTCATGTACGTTTCATATTCAGAACTTACAGAAATAACTTAGTGAGGGAAGAATGTTTACGATAAAAGATCTCGATTTATACGAAAAACTGCCATCTTCCTTTATTCTTAAATTGCAAAACAGCGCATTGTCATGACAGGTGACATTATAGAATGACAGGTTCAGCCCATTTTCCTTTGCAAAACGGCTCTTCCATTTATAGTTTACAGAAACGTCTAATCTGTAGTAGGGACTTAGTCTGTTGGCATTGTGTTCGCCAAAATTGGCTATGATGTTCCCGTTGATCAAAGCAAGATATTTGGCGGATGTATATGGTGTGCCGGATGCATATACTATTGTACCGCCGAAAGTCCAGTGACTGCTTAAATCATAGGTAAGAACGCCGTTTATTTCATGTGGCCGTTCATGGCTTGCAGCATATCTCTTCATTCCGTCCTCTCGCAAAAAATCACGTTGTGCATGAGTGTAAGTATAGCTCACCCATCCATTCAGTTTTCCGTAACATTTGTTTATGATAGCCGAAAACCCGTAATTCTCACCATTTCCCTGCAGGAGATGTTTGTTCAAATCATAGTTGGAGTTCACAAAGTCGAATATCGAGCCGAAATATTCTATTTGGTTATAAAGCTTCTTATAGAAGACATTTCCAGACAGTTTGTATTTCCTTGCAAAAAGATAAAGAGAAGTGCCGATATTGATAGAATGTGCGTATTGCGGACGAAAATCTTTGTTTGATGACATCCAGTATTCAGTGGGCAGACCGGCATTAGAAAAACCTGTCTGGAACAGATACTGATGCTTGATTGAATATCCTGCATAGACCTCGACATTGTAATTGTTGTAAGTCAATGAGACAGACGGGTCAACATGTGAAAAATATCCTGTTTGCTGCGAACCATAGAGATTACCTCGAAGCCCTGCTTCAAGTTTGAGCCAATCGGAAAAGGGTTGTGTGTATACGGCATATGCCGACAACTCACAAGTGTTATTTTTGGTGGTCACAGAATGGTTAGAAACCGAAGTGCCACTGGTTTCAAGTGATTGAGGACATATATGATGACAAGCGACATCTGCACCCCAAGACAAGTTTTTCCACATGCCATTGTGTTTTAGACCAAAGTCCTTGATACTCGACGGTATACGGTAGTTCACGTCTTGCATTCCGAAACTGAACACATTCCGGTAAGAAGTGAAATAAGCAGAATTTGAAAAATGCAAGTCTGCAGTTGGAGTAAATCTGTGATGAACGGCCACCATTTGATTTCCCCAATCAGCATTCATGTGTGCCGCATAGGATCTCTCTTTAAAAATGCAATTATCATTGCCCCCGTAATAATCAATGACGAGTGAATGTTTGTTATTGAATTTATGCAGCAAGGTGATATTAGAGTCATAAAACGAATATCTGATATCCGACTTATCAAAGCTCAACCAGCTGTTAAACAGAAGGTTTATGTAAGACGCGCGCAACGAAACCTTTAACAAGGTCTTCTTTCCGATCGGCAGGCGAATAGTCCCTTGTGACTGCATCATGCCAACAGACACGTCGCCACTTAAAGAATCTTCCAAATATCTTGGAATGTCCATTTTAAGTTCTCCACCCAGTCTGTTTGACGTTTTTGAACTTGGGGCTTTTGTAATGGAAAAACGATTAAAGTGTGGCGCATTAAACGTAGAAAAGAATCCCAGCAAATGACTTGGATTATAAATGGGTACCTCACCTATTGAAACAAGGTTGTGCGAACTTTCACATCCCTGTATGTTGATGCCGGACCGGTATTCACCGTTTGTCTGTATTTCGGGCAATAATTGCGTAAAGCGCAATGGATCTGCACTGCCAAGAATCTGTGGCAGACTGTTGAACATTTTTGTATCCAGACTTATTTCGCCGTTAGCGTGCTCCCGCATCTTTGCTGCCTTAACCACGACATCGTGCAAATCTACACTTCGCATCACGCTTCGCTCTGACCATAGGCAGAGGAATGTGTGAAACAGAGCAGCGGAATAAATATATAAAATACCCGTTGGCGGAATTAATTTAAGTTGATAAACATAAATAAAAAGTTGTACATATTGCTGATTTTTAGTAACTTAGTGGTGCTCAAAACATTAA
>CAVJZZ010000142.1:0-2102 GCA_963654295.1 Lachnospiraceae bacterium
CTCTATAGCTTCGGGAATGTTCTTCGTGGCGAGTATGGCATGAAACTTACCGTTGCGGCTAAGCATGGGGCGTTCCTCCACAATCTTGTGCATCACAGCCCGATGGTGCTCATCCGTCTGATAGAGGCTTTTGGCTTCATCCTCCACCTTCAGCATGTCGGTTTCGTGCATCCACTTGTTATAGATGTTCACCTTCTCCTTGTCAGCCTTAATCTCGTCGAATGTCTGCGCCTCCACGGCACGCAGCGCCACTGCCTGCCGAATTTCCTGCTGCGGGAAGGTGTCCTCGCGGTAGAGGTCGAAGCCCAGCACGTTGCCATCGGGAATGCCGCTGGCAAGGGTGTATTTGTGAAGCATGTCGCCAAAGATTACCTCCGTGGTCAGCTCGCCGTGGGCATTCTCCGGGAAGATGGGAGTGCCGGTGAAGCCGAAGAGCACCGCACGGGGGAAGGTGTTCTTGATGGTGAGGAGCATGCCGCTGCCACTCTCCTTGCCACTGCCTGTCACGCTGCGGTGACACTCGTCCACGATGAACACCACACGCTTGTCGTTGATCTTCGTGATAGTGGACTGCGGCACATTGTTCTCGCGTGTGATGCGGCTCATCTTCTGGATGGAGGTAACGATGAGGTTCTCGTCCTTGTCTTCGCTCTCCAACACACGAATCAGATTTTGCGTGTCCTCGGTGTCGAGCACATTGTCGTCGGCATTGGCGAAACCACGGTATTCGTCGGCACTTTGCGTGCTCAGTTCGATGCGGTCGAGCAGGAACACCACCTTGTCGGCATCGCCGGCCTTGGCTATGAGTTGCACCGCCTTGAAGGAGGTCATCGTTTTGCCCGAACCTGTGGTGTGCCAGATGAAGCCGCCGCGGTGGGTGTGGTCGTCCCAATTGGTGGCACGCACCTTTTCCCCTATTTTCGTCACGGCAAAGTATTGGTAGCTGCGCAGCACCTTCAGTGTCTCGTCCTTGTCGTCGGCAATGGTGTAGTAGCCTATCATCTGGTGGGCCATAGGGATGGAGAGCAGGTTGGCTCCGATGCGCTTCCAGTCGTGCACCTCCTCGTTGTTGAAGTCGGCCCAGTGGAAATAGAAGCTGGGCGAGAAATTCTCCGACTTGCCGGGATTGGCGAAGTAGAGGGTCTTCTCTGGTGTCATCGCCACGAAGATCTGCACCAAAGAAAAAATGCCGCGGCTGAACACACCCTCATGGGCATATTTCTTGATCTGGTTGACGGCTTGCGTCACATCTACGCCCGAGCGTTTCAGTTCGATGTGGATCACGGGCATGCCGTTGATGAGCAGCATCACGTCGCCACGCCGTGTGCTTGCCAGTGGGTGTTTGGTTTGGAACTTCGGCTGGCGCACTATCTGATAGACGCTCTGCCCGGCGCGTATCTCCTTGGCATCAAAGATTTTCAGATACACTTCCTTGCCATAGTTTATCTTGTCTTTCTCGTTGTCACGCTTTATCGTCACCAGTCCGCCACCGATGAACTTGCTCACCTCGTAGGGGGACTGCAGCGCGTCCACCTGTGTCATGATTTGCTGCATCTCCGTGTCGGTGAGCGAGAAGTCGCCCAGGCGGTTCACGTCGCGGTTGTTGTTAAAGATGATGGAAGCCCAGTTCTTTATCAAGTCTTCCTCCGTGGGGTTCTTGATAACTCCGGGTTCCCAACCATGCTGTGGGAGCAACTTGGCGAGTGCTTCCTCAAAGTCCAGTTCCTTAGTGAAAGGACGTATCAATACATCTACTGGCATAGTGTTATATGTTGTTTTTATTTTTAATTCCGTGTTATATTAATTACCCATAATCCGTTTTTGGCACTACCTTGACGAGAGAGTATCTGCAAATCTCGCAGTTTCTTAATCTGTTTCTCTACTGCTCGCTTGGTAATCCCAAGGTTATCAGCCAAATTTTGGGCAGACAGGGCGGGATTGGAATTCAGCAAAAGTAGGAGCTGCTTTTCTGTATCACCGAACTTTACACCGAACTTTACACCGAACTCTTTGCCGAACGTTACACCGAACTGTTTGTCCAAAGACGACTCGTCAGAGTCGCTGTCGTCTTGTTCGGTACCCTGGTGGTCTTTTAGCGTTTT